>JBIOWR010000018.1:0-15008 GCA_044868775.1 Actinomycetota bacterium | reverse complement strand
CTTGTCGGTGCGATACGTGGCGTATCACCACCTCAACGGTGTGCCGAACATCGTCGTCGACGGCTACGGCACCGACGGAACGCTCATGACGCTCTCGCACTGGCCCGGCTCCGGGACACCGCCGGAGCTTGCCGACGATCTCTCCACGCAGATCACCTTCCGCTACCTCGACCGCCCGGACCTCGCGGTCGACGCCGAGGCGGTGTCCAACAATCACTTCGACGAAGACGGCTTATGCGGCATCTACGCGCTCGTGAATCCAGAGGACGGCACGCGGCGCCGGGACATGCTGATCGACGTGGCATCGGCCGGAGACTTCGGCACGTTCCGCTCGCGCGACGCCGCGCGCGTCGCGATGGCGCTCACCGCGTACGAGGACCCATCGCGCTCGCCGCTTCCGCGCGAGGTGTTCGCGCGGCCGTATCCCGACCAGTGCGCCGCGCTCCACGAGGAGACGTTGCCGTTGCTGCCGCAGATGCTCGACGACCCGTCGCGCTTCGCGTCGCTGTGGGCGGACGAGGATGCACGTTTGGAGCGCGATCTCGAACGGCTCCGATCCGAAGACATCACGATCGAGGAGCGGCCGGACGTCGATCTTGCGATCGTCACCGCGCCGACCGAAGACGTCCACGCGATGGCCGTGAACAACGCGACGCGGTGCATGCGCGTCCTCGTAACGAGCGGGCGTCGCTACACGCTTCGCTACCGCTACGAGACGTGGGTGCGGTACACGTCGCGCCCGACGATGCCGCGCGTGGACCTCACTCCTCTCGCCGAACGCTTGTCGCAGGAGGACGACGCCCCCTGGGAGTTCGGCGACGTCGACGATCTCACTCCCACGTTGCGCCGCGACGGCGAGAGCAGCATCGACCGCGAACGCTTCGTGCAGATGGTCGATACCTTCCTGAGGAGGTGAACCCACGATGCTGAGCGACGCCGCGCGCGAGGTCGTCCAGTCGGGCCGCCTCGCGCACTTCACCACGATCGGCAGCGACGGCTGGCCGCGCACGACGGTCGCGTGGGTGGGCATGGAGGGCGACGAGGTCGTGATCGGCACGCTGTTCGATCAGCCGAAGCTGGAGAACGTGCGACGCGATCCCCGCGTGACCGTGTCGATCCAAACCGAGAAGCTCAACGAGCACGGGCTCACCGAATATCTCGTGCTGTACGGAAGGGCGCGCGTCACCGAGGGCGGAGCGCCCGAGCTGTTGCAGCGGCTCGCGTACACGTACATCGGCCCCGACGTCGTGTTCCCGCCGTTCCCGAACCCGCCGGCGGGCTTCGTCACGCGGATCGCCGTGGAGCGCGTCGGCGGCATCGGCCCGTGGAAGACGCACGGCTGAATGCTCCTCAACGACCTCGTCGAAACGTCGAACGCGGTTGCGAGCACCCGCTCGCGCACCGCGAAGGTGAACGCGATCGCCGCGCTGTTGCGGCGGCTCGACGGCGAGGAGGTCGGGGTCGCGACCGGGTTCCTCGCGGGTGAGCCGCGCCAAGGACGCATCGGCATCGGCTGGGCGACGCTCTCCAGCCTCGACGCCGCGCCGGCGAAACAACCCTCGCTCACGATTCTCGAGATCGACGCGATGCTCGACACCATCGCCGCGACGACCGGCTCCGGGTCGGGAGAGAAGCGCGCCGCGGTGCTGCGCGACGTGTTCGCACGCGCGACGATGACTGAAGCCGATTTCTTGCGACGCCTGTTGCTCGGCGACCTGCGTCAGGGCGCGCTGGCCGGGATCATGGCCGACGCGATCGCGCGTGCCGGCGAGGTGACGAGCGACATCGTGCGCCGCGCGTGGATGCTCTCCGGCGACTTGCGCGCCACGGCGGCGATCGCGCTCACCAAAGGCGCGGAGGGCTTGCAGGCGATCGAACTCCAGGTGATGCGTCCGGTGGAGCCGATGCTTGCCTCCACCGCCGACTCGCTCGACGAAGCGTTGCGTGAGACCGGACGCGCGTCGGTGGAGTGGAAGCTGGACGGCATCCGCGTGCAGGTGCACCGGCGCGACGACGAGGTGCGTGTGTTCACGCGCAACCTCAACGACATCACCGATCGCGTGCCGGACGTCGTGGAGGTGGTGCGATCGCTCGCGCACGACGACCTCGTGCTCGACGGCGAGGCGATCTCCATGGACGAAAACGAGCGGCCGCACTTGTTCCAGGAGATCATCAGCCGCGTGGGTCGCCGTTCGGAAAACGAAGCTGCCCTCGTGCCGTTCTTCTTCGACGTGTTGCGCGCCGGCGAGGACGTGATCGACGAGCCGCTCGAACGGCGGTCGGCGATCCTCGATCGCGTCGCCGGCGAGTGGCGCATCCCTTCGATGGTCACCGACTCCACGAGCGAGGCGGAAGCGTTCCTGCAAAGCGCGCTCGACGCCGGACACGAAGGCGTGATGGTGAAAGCGCTCGGCTCGCCGTACCAGGCCGGCCGGCGCGGCAAGACGTGGCGCAAGGTGAAGCCGGCGCGCACGCTCGATCTCGTCGTGATCGCCGCGGAGTGGGGATACGGGCGGCGCACCGGCTGGCTCTCCAACCTGCACCTCGGCGCGCGCGATCCCGCCGGCGGCTTCGTGATGGTCGGCAAGACGTTCAAGGGCCTGACCGACGAGACGCTGAAGTGGCAAACCGAGGAGTTCCTGAAGCGCGAGGTCTCGCGCAGCGGCATCGTCGTCCATGTAAAGCCTGAGCTGGTCGTCGAGATCGTGCTCGACGGCGTGCAAACGTCCACGCGCTACGCGGGCGGCGTCGCGCTGCGGTTCGCGCGCGTCAAGCGATACCGGCCCGACAAGGATCCAGAGGACGCCGACACCATCGACGCGGTGCGCGCGTTGCTGGCGCGTTCGGAGGAGCCTCGACCCTAGGGTCCGCGGCGCGATAACCTTGAGCATTCGGGCGACCAACTGGAGAGAAGGTTCATGAGCACGACGCAAGAGAAACGCCGCGAGCCTCCGTATCTGAAGCGCTATCGCGACTACTGGTCCAAGGAGCTGTCGGCGGCATGGCTGTACCGCCAGCTCGCCGACGTCGCCGACGACGAAGGTTCGCAAGCGCTCCGGCGGCTTGCCGAGGCGGAGGAGCGTCACGCCGCGCACTGGGCGGGACTGCTCAACAAGGGCGGCGCCGAAGACCTCGACTATCCCGGCCCGCCCCGGCGCGAGCGCATCCTCGCGTGGATTGCGCACCGCTTCGGCGTCGAAAAGGTTCTCCCGATGCTGATCCGCGCGGAGGCTGCAGACGCGCGCAAGTACGTCGGCGTGCCGGAAGCGCCGACCGAGATGGGCCAGGAGGAAGTGCAGCACGGACGCACGCTCGCCGCGATCGGAAAGAGCGCACCGAGCCGGATCGCCGACACCGAGTCGCGCCACCGCGTCAGCTCGGGCGGCGCGTTGCGCGCGGCGACGTTCGGAATCAACGACGGGCTCGTCTCCAACCTAGCGCTGGTGATGGGTGTCGCCGGCGGTACCGCGAACGCGAAGATCATCTTGCTGGCCGGCGTCGCCGGCCTGTTCGCCGGCGCGTTCTCGATGGGCACCGGCGAGTGGATCTCCGTGAAGTCGCAACGCGAGCTGTACGAGCGCGAGATCGAGATCGAGCGCGAGGAGCTGTCGGCGTTCCCCGAGGAGGAGATGGAGGAGCTGACGCTCATCTATCGCGCGAAAGGCATCGAGGCGGAAGCTGCGCGCAAGCTCGCCGGACGCATCATGCAAAGGCCGGAGGCCGCGCTCGACACGCTCGCGCGCGAGGAGCTTGGGCTCGATCCCAACGACCTCGCATCGCCCTGGGTCGCCGCGTTCTCGTCGTTCTTCGCGTTCGCCGTCGGCGCGTTCGTGCCGGTGCTTCCTTATCTGTTCCTCGAAAGCACCGCCGCGCTCGTCACGGCCGCCGTGCTCGCGGGCATCGTGCTCAGCATCGTCGGAATGCTCATCTCCCTGCTGACCGGGCGGGGCGCGCTCGTCTCGGCGGCGCGCATGCTGGCCGTCGGGGCGATCGCCGCGGGAATCACGTTCGGCGTCGGGTCGCTCGTGGGAGCGTCGATCGCCTAACGGCTGACCGAAAGCTTCTTGAAGTAGGTCCAGCTGGTCTCGTTCGGCGCGCTGAACTCGCGCGGCGCTTCGGCGAACCTCGGATCGCGCGCTTCCACGTAGTCGCGGATGCGCTCCGGCAGGCCGGCGTATCCGCCCTCGACCTTCGCGCCGCGGCAGTGGTACACGAGCTGCCCGGGCCGGTCGCCCATCGCCATGAACGGAAGCCACGGCGCAAGCCTCGTCCACGACACCTGCGACGGCACCGATTCGCTGCCGGTGTTTTCGAGGTCCGCACGCTTGCAGAAGAACTGGAACAGCTCGGCCGCTTGATACAAGTCGTCTTGGGAGTTGTCCGGCCACTCCGCGCGCGGCAGCGGCGACGGATACGCGAGGAACACGTCCACGTTGAAGAACACGTCGTCGTTGATACTCGTCACCGGCACGCTCCACGGGCCGCGCGGACCGTCGAGACGGAACTGCTGGTTCACCGGGTCGTTCCACACGTGCACGACATCGACCTCGGCGCCGGTGTACGGGTTCGTCCAGCGCTCCAGGATCTCGCGCGTGCGCGGGTCGAGGTAGAACACCGCCTCGCGCGTGAGCAAGTCGTAACCGCCGTCTGCTTCGACAACCCTGGACACGTTGTAGCCCTCGAAACCGAACAGCACCCCAAACTTGCCGCCCGGCATCCACGCGTGCACGTTGCCGGTGAACCACGTCACCGAGTCTTCGCCGTCGAGCGACGCGCGCACCTTGACGAACGCGCGCATGTTCTCTTTCGGATCGGTGAGGTTCAGCGTTACTTCACTTTCTTCTCGTCGATCAGCGTGCGCTGGAAGCACACGCCGTCCTTGAACCACTGCCACGTGCGCGAGCGATTCATGCCGGACTCGTCGAGGTGGATCAGCTCGTACAGGGTGACCGTCGGATCCTGCCGGTAGCGCCAGGTGAGGACGATGCAGTGATCGTCGACCTCCCAGCAATACCCGGTGATGCGCTCGGTGTCGAAGTACAGCTTGCCGTCCTTGTACATGCCGGGGAAGTGGATCTCCTCGGTGCGCCCGTCGTCCCACGTGTAGCGGTTCGTTTGCCGATACGGGAACTCGCCGTCGTCGTCGGGGAACGAGCACGTGAGGTGCGAGCGGTGCCGGTCCACGATCTCGCCCTTGGGGTTCACGAACGTATACGTTCCCTCCCACTCACCTTCGTGGCGAGCGAGGAGCGGCATCTCCTCCTTGATCCCCATGTCCCTCACCCTTCGCGGTTTGGAGTTCGCGGCCCGCGCCGCGCCCGCGCCGCGTCGTGGAACGCTGTTTCACTCAGCGGAATTCTCCGGCATGGCGGACGGTTGCGTCAAGCCTGCCTCAGCCCCGGGTACCACCACGGATCGGGCGCCGAGCCGTCTGCGATCAGGTACGCCTGGCGCCTGCCGAACCGCCGCAACGCCGCCGGCCCCGTCCGCGACCCGCCCAGCCCGGAGAGGTTGAACGAGTTCTTCTCGCCGTCGTACACGAGCGCGGTGAGCGCGGCGTCGTTCACACTCACTGCCCCGGCGTTGAGGCGTCGCGCGATCGCAAGCGCTTCCTCGGTGCCTTTTGCGAACACCGCCGCGCTCAGCCCGTAGCGCGAATGGTTCGCGAGCGTCACGCCTTCGTCCGGCGTCGAGAACGGCATGACGGGGATCACCGGTCCGAACGTCTCGTCGACCATCACCTTCATGGAGTGGTCGACGTTCGTAAGCACGGTCGGCTCGAGGTACGCACCGCCGCCGATGCTCTGGATCGCTCCTCCGGTAAGAGCCTTCGCGCCCTTGCCGAACGCGTCGCGGAGATGATCGTCGATCACCGCGATTTGTTTCTCCGCGATGATCGGGCCGATCTCTCCGTCCGTCGGCTCGGGAACCGCGAGACGCACCGCGCGCGCCTTCTCCGCGAGCATCGCCGTGAACTCCTCGGCGATCGTCGCGTCGACGTACACGCGCTCGATCGACAAGCACGACTGTCCCGCATTCGCGGTCGATCCCCACAGGATCGCCGACGTGGCGCGATCGAGGTTCGCGCTCGCGAGCACGACCGCGGGGTCCTTGCCGCCCAGCTCCAGGAACGCGGGAATGAAGCGCTGCGCCGCCTGCTCGCCGACCTTGCGGCCGGTCGGCACGCTCCCGGTGAAGCACACCACGTCCACCTCGTCGACGAGCGCCGCTCCCGTCTCACCGGCGCCGGCCACGAACGCGAGCGGCATCGTCGACTTCGTGATGGTCGCCTGCAACGGCTCGATGAATCGCGGGGCGATCTCGCTCGGCTTCACGATCACCGCGCACCCCGCGAGCAATGCCGGGATCGCATCGATCAGCGAGAGCAGCAACGGGAAGTTCCACGGGCTGATCACACCGACGAGCGCGTACGGCCGAAGCCCTTGCGCAACGTGCACGGACGGAATCGACGCCGGTCTCGCGGGCTGATCCATCAGCAATTCCGGCGCCATGCCACACCATCGCTCGATGCTCCGCATGATCGCGTCGATCTCGAGATGCGACTCCGCGATCCGGCCCGTGTCGGCGACCAGCGCGTCGAGCAGCGCCTGCCTGTCGCTCCCGATCGCGTCGCGCCACGCACTCATCGCCGCGATGCGTTGGTCGAGACCGCCGCGCTCCCATTCCTTTTGCGCCTCGCGCAACCGCGCCGTCGTCGCGCGAAGCTCCTCTTTCGACGGCGGCTCGATGTGATAGTCGACCTCGCCGGTGCGCGGGTTGCGCACGCCGATCGCGTTCGTCGGTGTCACAGAACTCCTTCGTCGATCAGCTTTTGGATCACCGCGCGTTGCGCTTCGATGAAGTGCGCGCGCTCGGGTGTGGTCGTACCGTCGCCGAGGCCGTTTGCTTCGTGGAAGTGCGCGGTCGCGTACATCCCCGCGTACAGATCGAACCTGTTGCGCGAGAGCACGTTACCCATGCCCGGACGCCGCCGTGCGCGACGCAGCGCAGCGAGGTCGATCTCGGCGCTGGCGACCATCGACTCGCCGAACCCCGCTTCGGCGAGGACGTTGCCGTTGTAGTCCACGATCTTCGACATGCCGTCCGTCGAGGCGCCGGGTATCGGCGATCCTTCGATGCCGCCGGAGTTCGCCGACACCACGTACGCGAGGTTTTCGATCGCACGCGCGCGTCGCGCGATCTCTTTGGGAGTGAGCTGCGTCGACCCGACCTCCGACGTCGAGTGCAGGAACACCTCCGCGCCGCGCATCATGAAGCAACGCGCCAGCTCCGGGAAGAGGATCTCTTCGGACGCGATGCACGCGAGGTTTCCGATCTCGGTGCGTGCGACGGGAAACACTCCTTCGATGCCGTACAGATCGAGGTAGCGATCCCACACGTCGTGCGGCGTCGGCGTCAGCAACGAGTTGAGACGGCGATAGCGAAGCACCACCTTGCCGCCCGGATCGATCACGAGCGACGACTGGAAGTACAGCGCGGGGAAGTTGGCATCGGTTTCGTACGCGTTCGCGGCGAGGAACACGCCGGCGTCGCGTGCGATCGAGGCGAGCCCTTCGATCTCGGGCCCGTCCGGTTCGATCGCTGCTTTGTCCGACCACACCGGCATCGGCTCGCCGACCGGGTGACCGGTGAGCACGTACTCCGGCAGCACGACGAGCTTGCAGTCCTTGCCGATGAAGCCGGCGCTCGCGGTGATCTGTCGTCGCAGCCGCTCGATGGAGTCGCGCATGATCGCGCGTGCCTCGGTTCGATCGGCCGCCGCGTTCACGGACCGCGTGCGCGCCTGGAGCGCGAGCGCGCGATATGCCGGGCCCTCCGTCACGTCCACTCCCCTGCCGTCGATGGGTGGTTCATGATATGGAACCGTTCGATATCGCGACGGCCTGGACCTTCCGGAGGCACATCATGGGCGAACCGCTGCTGCTCGAGATCCGCGACCGCATCGGCTACTTGACGCTGAACCGTCCCGAGGCGATGAACGCAATCGACGAGAGCATCATCGAGAGCGGCTGGCCGCTCGTCCGGCAGCTCGGGGAGAACGAGGACGTCCGGGCGCTCGTGATCACCGGTGCGGGCGACGCATTCTCGATCGGGCTCGACATCGGGCTGCTCGATCAAGCGTTCGCGGATTCGGATTACTTCCGTGGAGTGTTGCTGCGCTTCAAACGCTTGCTGCTCGCGATCGAAGCCCTGCCGTTCCCGGTGATCGCCGCGGTGAACGGCCGCGCGCGAGCCGGCGGGTTCGAGCTGATGCTCGCGTGCGACCTCGTGCTCATTGCCGACGAAGCGAAGATCGCCGACCATCACCTCGCGTTCGGCATCATGCCGGGAGGAGGATCGACGCAGCGCCTGCCGCGCAAGATCGGAACCCAGCGTGCGCGCGAGCTCATATTCACCGCGCGCTGGATCGACGGGAAGGAGGCGGAGCGGATCGGGCTCGCGTTGCGCTCCGTGCCGCGTTCGGATCTTTCCGGCGCGGTCGAGGAGCTGGCCGCGCAGGTGCGCCCGCTCTCACGCCAATGCCTCGCCGCCACCAAAGCCGCGATGCGCGAGGGCGAGCCCTTGCCGCTCGAAGAAGCCGTCGAAGTGGAGATCGATCACTTCATTCGCTATCTCAACACCGTGCCGACGAGTCGCGAGGGCTACCTCGCCTTCAAGGAGAAGCGCGACCCGGTGTGGCCGTGAGATTCCCTAGGTCAACCTCACGCGGCGCTAAGGATCACCGCCCCTCCGTGCTTGGCGACCTCGTAGGCGGTTCCGTCCTGCCACATCCGCCAGATCACGCGCACCCACGCGCGAGCGAGGATGCGCACCGCGTGCGGATGGCGTTTGCCGCGAGCGATGGCCCGGTCGTAGATGGCCTTCGCCCATGGCGAGGCGTTGCGGGAGTCGTCGGCGAAGTCGATCAGAGCGTTGCGCAGCTTCTTATCGCACGCCCAGCGGAACCCGACCGACTTGGATTTCCCCGAGGCTTTGGTAACCGGTGCAGCGCCGGCGAGAGCTGCGAGGGATTCCTCATCTGGGAACCGGGCCCTGACATCACCGATCTCAGCCAGCAGCGAGGCAGCTCGCACACCGCGGCCAGCCTTTGGCAACGAGGTGAAGATCTGCGCGTCGGCGTGGAACTCCAGACGTTCAATGATCTCGGCCTCGAGCTCTTTGGACCGGCGGTTGCAGACCTCGATCGCATCAAGCAGCGCGCGGACGCACACTGCTCGTCCTTCGGACTCAACATCGTTCAGTCCCGAAGCAGGTGCCTCCTTGATCCGTGCCAGGAGCTCCGCGACCGGACGACGCCCGCAGTAGGCGATACGGCGAAGGAACGCGCTCATGCGAGCTTCGGTGAGCTTGGCGGCGGCAACCGCGGTGGAGTAGCGGCGCAGAAACGCGACCGACACGTCGGAGTCCAGCTCAGCGAACAGCCCCACAGCGCCGGGGAAACACAGTTCGAGCTGCGCTCGCAGCTGGTTCACGAGGGCCACGCGGGCCTCGATGATGTCCTTGCGGGTGCGGGTCAACGCACGCAGCACCTTGGTTTCCGCAGTGTCGATACTCAGTGGGGCAAGACGGTGCCGATCCGTACGCAACACGTCGGCGAGCACGTATGCATCGCCGGGATCGGACTTGGCGCCGGTCGAGGAATAGCGGGTGCGCAGCGCTTTGACCTGGCGCGGCGGGATCACGAACACGGCCAGTCCGCCATCAAGCATCGCCTCGATGAGCGGGCCGTCCGGTCGTTCGATCGCCACCCCAGCCACGCCGAGCTTGCACAGCCGCTTGACCAGACCGGCGAAGGTCTTGCCGGTGTTGGGCACATCGAACCGTGCACGGATGGCGCCGGCGTCGTCCAGGACGCAGACGGCGTGCGTGCGGCTCGCCCAGTCGATGCCGGCGAACAGCTCTCTAGCTTGTTGCTTCACCTCGATCCTCCTTCGTGCGACGATGCGGGCACCCACGGCGTCGGGGTGTCCTGCCGGTCGCTCATTGCGTGGCGATCACCGTCGCGCATCCCTAGGGCCGGTCTTGGCACCCCGGCCCGTCGGGGACCGCAGATCTCACGCTGGTCCTCGAGAGACAAGCAACGCAGGCGGTTCCCCAACGGTTACCGAGAGTTCGTCTGGGAGTCTCCGGTGCCAATCCCTCAACTCGGTGGAGCCAGGGGGATGGTGCACCAATGAGCACATACCACGACCTTCTCGTCGGCTCGCCGTTCACGACGCCGTCGCGCCTCGTCGACGATGTGACCGTACGCACGTTGATCTCGGTCGGCGGATACACGCACCCGTTGTTCACCGACCCGTCGTTCGCAGCCGCCTCCACGTTCGGCAAGACGCCGCTACCCGGCGAAGGCGTCCTGCATCTGATGGGCGGTCTCGTGGAAGGCTCCGGCCGTTTCGACGACACCGTGATCGCGCTCATTTCGTTTCAGGACGTGCGCTTCGTCGCGCCCGCGTTCGCCGGCGACTCGCTGCGCGTCGAGGTTTCGGTTCTGTCGAAGGAGCCGCGTCCCGACGGCAAGCGCGGCACGCTCGTGATGTCGTGGCGCTGCCTCAACGATCGCGACGAGGTCGTGGTGGAGGCCGTGGCGCGCATGCTGTTTCGCATCGCGTGACATACCCGCCCGCCAGCGCGCTTCCCTCATCCTCCCGCGTGTTTTGTTTCAAATTGACAACACGCAGCGTGTTGTTGTCTTGAAACAAGACACGCGGGCAGCACCCGCACCCGCTCGACGGAGATTGTCACACCCGGCTGATAGCGTGATCGCATGAACGAAGGACCACGAGTTTCGCGACCGATCATCCCCGGTTACGGCATACCGGATACCGCCGACGACCTGCTCCCATGGGAACACGTCACGGATCGACTGTCGCGCGCGCGCAACTATTGGATCGGGACGGTCGCACCGGACGGACGGCCGCACGTCGTCCCCGTGCAGGGAGCGTGGATCGACGACGTCCTGTATTGGGGAGGCGGTCCCGAGGTGTTATGGGCGCGCAACCTGCGTCGCGACCCACGCGTCGCCGTTCACTTGGAGAGTGGCGACGACGTCGCGATCATCGAAGGCGTCGCCGAGCTGCGCACGCCAGACAAGCCGCTGGCATCGAAAATTCAGGATGCGTACGAGCGCAAGTATGGATACCGGCACCCGCTGCCGTTCTGGGCGCTCGTCCCGCGAAAAGCGTTTGCGTGGACGCAGTTCGACAAGGACCCCACGCGGTGGCACTTCCCTTAGCGTCGCGCGGGGCCGTGCGGCGGCGCGCGGCGCGCGCCGGTTGACCCGTCGCGCGGCCGCCCGTACGCTGGTCCGAAACACTGTTCCGCGACGCGGAACGAGGGAATCGGGCATGCGGATTACGTACGCGCCTTGGGGCGAGACCATCGACGAGCTCGTCGCGGCGAGCGTCGCCGCGGAGAACGCGGGGTTCGCCGACGTCTGGGTGAGCGAGCTGCATCGCTCCGCGTTCGTGCCGGCGGCCGCGATCGCGACGGCAACGCACCGGGCGGGCGTGGGAACCGCGATCGCGCTCGCGTTCGTCCGGTCGCCGATGACGATCGCGCTGACGGCGCTCGATCTCGACGAGGTCTCGAACGGGCGCTTCAAGCTCGGGCTCGGGTCGGGCGTGCAACGCCTCAACGAGGACTGGCACAACGCGCGCTTCGGAAAGCCGGCACCGCACTTGCGGGAGACGATCGCGATCGTGCGCCGGCTCGTCGCCGAGGCGCACCTCGGAGATCGCATCGAGATCGACGGCGAGCACGAGCGCATCCGGCTGCGCGGCTACCAGCGGCCGTTCCCACCGGTGCGCGAGCGCATCCCCATCTACCTCGCCGCCGTCGGCGAGATGATGACGCGGCTCACCGGTGAGACCGCCGACGGCTGGCTTGCGCACGAGCTCGGGTCGCCGCGGTATCTCAGCGAGCGCGTCCTGCCGAACCTGGAGCACGGATTGCAGCGATCGGAACGCGCACGCAACGAGATCGACGTCGTCGCAAGCGCGTGCTGCGTGATCGACGACGACGCGAGGCAGGCGAAGCGGTGGGCGGCGGGCCTCGTCGCGTTCTACGCGAGCGTGCGCACCTACCAACCGTTCTTCGCGTTTCACGGCTTCGAGGCGGAAACCGTGGCCATCCAGGAGCGATTTCGCGCCGGGGACGAGCAGGCCATGATCGACGCATGTCCCGACGAGATGGTCGACGCGCTCGCGTTCGCGGGGACCGCCGGCGACGTGCGCGCCAAGCTCAAGGAGTACGACGGCATCGCAGACGCGATCAAGCTCAGCCCGCCCACGCACCTCGTCTCGCCCGAGGTCACGCGTCACGCACAAGCGGGCATCCTGGAACACCTCGCGTCATGAGCCTGTTCGACGCGATTCGGCCGGCGCATTTCCCGTGGTTCGAGTACGCCAACTACACCTTCTCGCTCGGCCTCCAACGCGGCTCCAAGGCATGGCTCTCGGGTCACTCCGCGTCCGAATACGACTCCGAGTCGAAACACATCGTCGTGCGCGGCGGCATGGAGGAGCAGGCGCGAACTGCTTACGCGAAGATCGCGGCCATCCTCGACGCCGCCGGGCTCACGCTCGGAGACACGCATCGCATCGTCGAGTACGTGACGATGCGCGGCATCGAGCACTACGCCGAAGCCGCGGCCGTGCGCGAGGAGGTTCTTGGGGGACACACGCCGGCCGTCTGCACCGTCGTCGTCGATCGGTTGTTGCGACCGCAAGCGTTCATCGAGATCGAGGTCACGGCCGGACCTCCGGGAGAGCCCGTCGACGGCAACGCGTACGCAAGCGACGACGGCGTCGTGTACTTCTCCTCGTTCATCGCGATCGACGAGGCCGGCGATCCGCTCGCGGAAGATCTCGTCGGGCAGACACACGTCGTGTTCGAGAAGGCCGTCGCCGCAGTGCGGGCCGCCGGGCTCGACGCTAGCCACATCGTGAAGACGGTCGACTACACGACTCCGGCGACGCTCGGCGACTACAAACGCACCGGACGCGTGCGCAAGGAATTCCTCGGTCCGGTGTATCCCGGTGCTGCCGGTATCTTGCTAACGCGATTGCAGCACCCACAAGCTCTCATCTCACTCGACGTCATCGCCACCCGGCACGAACCCGTCGCGATCAACCCCGGTTGGGAACGATACGAGAAGCTCACGTACTCGCCCGCGGTGAAAGCCGGGAACCTGCTGTTCATGTCCGGGCAAGCTGCGCTCGATCCTGCAACCGAGCAGGCGCTGTTCGCAGGAGACGTCGTCGCGCAAGCCGAGTACACCTACGCGAACGTCGTCGAGGTGTTGAACGCAGCCGGCGCCGGTCCCGAAAACCTCGTGAAGACGATCGAGTACGTGACGCCCGCAGGGCTCGAGCGGTATCGCGACGTGGCGAAGGTGCGCGAGAAGCTCCTTCGCTCGCCATATCCCGCGAGCACCGGCGCGATCTGCAACGCACTCTTGCGGCCCGAGTTCGAGATCGAAGTAGACCCGTTCGCAATCTTGGGGTAAGCGCTCAGCGTTGGGAGAAGCCGACCTTCGCGGGTGGGTCCGCCCACAACTTGGTGCCGAGGAACTCCCACCATTCCTCTTGCGAGACGCGCTCGGATTCCCAGTCCTCGTCGGCCTTCAATCCGGCGAGCGCGGCGCGGTATGCGCCGAACGCCGCCTCGTCGTCGAACGCGGCCCAGTTCTCGAGCACGTACACGTCACCGACGACGCTGTAGAACCAGCGCACCTCCCGCACCATCGGCAGGTCGCGGTAGAACCACTCCTCGCGCTTCTCGAGCCAGGCCCAGAACTCCTTCATGTTCTGCCGCGCGCGCGGCGCGAGCTTCATGCGGTACTGGAGATAGATCACGCGGTCCCTCCCGACGCCGAGCCGGTTTCGAAGGTTCGGCAGAAGAAGCGTCCTTCCAGGGCAGGAAACTCCGAGCCCGCCGGGAACCATCCCCAGACGTGCTGCTCGGTCGAGAGCAGCTCCACGTCGAACGTCGCCGTCGAGCCGGGCAACGGCAGCTCGTCGAGCAGCCACGAGGACACGCCGTGCGCGGCGTTCAGCAGCGTCGCCTTGCCCCCGAACGGCGATTCGTCGGCCGGCGTGTCGAGATCGCGCAGCGGCGTCGCGCGCAGCATCGGCGCCTCGCCGTCTCCTTGACGCCATCGCACCTCACCGGAGAAGCGCGCGAGCGCGAGCGCGCCTTCGGGCGCTGAGGTGCTCTTTCGCTGCACGCCCTCGGGCACGTACACCCAATCGCCGGCGCGATACCCCGCACCGCTCATCTGCAGCGTGCCGTCGAGCACGATGAACTCCTCCGCGCACTCGTACGAGCCGGCTTGCGCGCGCTCCCAACCCTGGGGGAAGCGCACGAGCAAGGTGATCGCACGCGTGCGGTCGTTGAACTGCAGCCGCACCGTCTGCACAGGCTGATTCCCGTGCGGAACATCGAAGTCCTGCCACGCAAGCTCAGGGCGCAGCCGGACGAGCGTGCCGCCCGCAGGCTCCATGCGGAGCATCTTACGGGTGTTCTGCCGCCAGCTCTTGCAGAACGCGCTCGGACTCTTCCTCTCCGGGCCCGACGATGCCGAAGTCGTCACCGAGCTCGTCGGTCAACTCGATCTGCAACGCGAAGGCTTTGTTGCCCTCCTCCACGACGAGCTTCTTGGTCTCGTCGTCGATCGGCATCGAGTTCATGCGCGCGTGATACTCGCCGAGATACGCGCGCGGGTCGGGGATCTCCGGGAACTTGTAGAAGTCCATCCCGGCATCGGTGAGCCCGTACGCCTTCGTCATGATGCGCATCAGCACTGGTTGCGCCAGCACGTTGCCCAGGTAGCGCAACCACTGATGTGCGACGAACGCGGGGGGCAGCTCCCGCTGCGTCCAGCGAATCCGGTCGACGTACGCCTCGGTGGCCGGCGAGGGCTTTCTGCCCTCTCGCCATTCTCCCCCTGAGAAGAACTGCATGTCCCGGTCGAGGGGGGGGGGGGG
>JBIOWR010000017.1:0-13650 GCA_044868775.1 Actinomycetota bacterium | reverse complement strand
CCCCCCCCCCCCGCCGCAGACCAAGCGGTTTCCTACGAATGAAGAGCGCTTACTTCTTCCGGAGCGCGACGTCGACCGCAGACTCGCCCTCCGCGACCGGAACCGCGATCAGCTCCGGCTCCGCGCCGCTCGCGCGAACGTCGAGCGTCCACGTTCCCGGAGCGACGAAGAACCGAAACCGTCCGTCGTCTTGCGTGTACTGCTCCGAGACGAACTCGCCCGACGGGCCGAGCAGCTTCACGTACGCGCCGCCCACCACGGAGCCGTCGAGCGTCACCGCTCCTTGAATCTCCGGCGTTGCTGCCATATCGACGTCCTCCTGCTCCTCGAATTACTTTTCGATCGGGACGCCGACGAGGGAGCCCCACTCCGTCCACGAACCGTCGTAGTTGCGCACCTTCTCGAACCCGAGCAGCTCGTGCAGGACGAACCACGTATGCGCGCTGCGCTCGCCGATGCGGCAGTACGCGACGATCTCGCGATCCTTCGTGATTCCCTGCTCGCCGTAGAGCTTCTCGAGATCCGCGGTCGACAGGAACGCGCCGCTCTCCTGGTCCACCGACTTCGACCACGGGATGTTCTTCGCTCCCGGAATGTGTCCCGGGCGCTGCGCTTGCTCCTGCGGAAGGTGCGCCGGCGCGAGCAGCTCTCCTCGGAACTCCTCGGGAGAACGCACGTCGACGAGGCCGATCTCGGGCTTGCCGAGGATCTGCTCCACATATCCGCGAAGCGCGCGAATGTTGGCGTCGTGCTCGCGCGCCGGATAGCCGCTCGTGGACTCCGCCTTCGGCGGGTCTTGCGTCAGCTCACGCCCTTCCAGCTCCCACTTCTTGCGACCGCCGTTGAGGAGCTTGACGTTGTCGTGGCCGTACAGCTTGAAGTACCAGTACGCGTACGCCGCGAACCAGTTGTTGTTGCCGCCGTACAGCACGACCTGGGTCTGCGGCGTCACGCCGATGCGATCGAGCAGCGCCGCGAAGTCCTTGGGGCCGATGAAGTCGCGCTTCAACGGATCCTGCAGGTCGTTCTTCCAGTGCACCCCGACTGCGTTGCGAATGTGGCCCCGGTTGTAGGCCTCGGTGTCCTCGTCGACCTCTACGAGCCGTACGTCGGGGTCATCGAGTCGCTCCGCCACCCAATCGGTATCGACCAGTACGTCCTTGGCGTATCCCGCCACGAGCATCGCCTCCCATCTCTCACCGTTTGCACTATGAGAATAGTGCAATCCCTGGGAGGTTGTCCACAGGCTTTCCGCCCGGGGGGCCGGCGCGGTCGTCGGCTCTGCCCCGGCGCCCCAGCCGGCGCGGCGGGCGGCGGTAGGTAGGCTAGCGGCGCGATGGCAACCTCCGCCCGCCTGTATCGGAACGGCCGCTGCGCGGACGACGCCTTCGATCCCGCGAAGATCAGCGACGTCATCGACGACGACGGCGTCCTCGTCTGGCTCGACATCGAGGGGCCCACGCAAGAGTCGATGGACATGCTGCGCGACGAGTTCGGCTTCCACGAGCTCGCGCTGGAGGACTGCCTGCACCCGCATCAGCGGCCGAAGATCGAGCAGTACGACTCCTACTTCTTCGTCGTGATGTACGGGTCGACCACCAAAGACGACGAAGTGGTCGAGCACGAGATGGCGGCGTTCGTGTCGCGCAAGTTCCTGGTAACGGTGCGCAAGGAACCGGCGTGGAATCTGAGCGGTGTGATGACGCGGTGGGACGCCCACGAGGGGTTGACCAAGGAGGGAGGCGGCTACCTCCTCTACATCCTGCTCGACGAGGTGGTGGACGGATACTTCTCGGTGCTCGACACCTACGAGGATCGCGTGGAGGTCGTCGAGAGTCGCATCCTCGCGGGGAAAGAGCCGCCGGATGCGAGCGAGCTGCTCACGGTCAAGAAGGAGATCGTGCGCTTCCGCCGGGCGATCTCGCCGTTGCGCGAGGTGCTCGACGCGTTGCAGCGGCGCACGGTCGACGTGGTGAGCGAGCCGCTGGAGCCCTATTACCGCGACGTGTACGACCACGTGCTGCGCGTGACCGACTTCACCGACAGCTTGCGCGACGCGCTGGCAACCGCGCTCGAGGTACATCTGTCGATCGTCAGCAATCGCATGAACGCGATCATGAAGAGCTTGACGTCATGGGGCGCGATCATTCTGGTGCCGACGCTGATCGCCGGAATCTACGGCATGAACTTCCGGCACATGCCGGAGCTTCTCTGGCGGTACGGGTACGCGTGGGCGCTCGTGGTCATGGCCGGCGCGGCGTTCGCGCTGTACGTGGCGTTCAAGCGCAAGGATTGGTTGTAAGCGTGCTCGTCGTCACCGAGGTCGCCGAGGGCGTCGCCGTTGTCACGCTCAACCGGCCGGACAAGCGCAACGCGCTCTCGATCGAGCTGCGGCATGAGCTGGCGTCGGCGCTCGCGCGGGCCGGCACCGACGAGTCGGTGTGCGCGGTGGTGCTCACCGGCGCAGGGCCGGCGTTTTGCGCGGGCATGGACACGTCGCAGTTCGGCGGCGACGCAGCGAACCGGCGCGCGTTGTTCGACAGCACGCAGGTGCTGTTCGATGCGGTCGCCGCGGTGCCCGTCCCGCTGATCGCCGCCGTCAACGGTCCGGCGCTCGGCGGGGGCTTCGCGCTCGCCGCAGGGTGCGACGTGCGGTTCGCGTCGCTATCCGCCTCGTTCGGCGTACCGGAGATCAAGCTCGGCATCCCGTCGTCGTATGCGTCGCTGCTGCTTACCGTTCCCGACCAGGTCGCGCGCGAGCTCGCGTTCACCGGCCGGATCGTCGGCGCCGACGACGCGCTCGCGCTGGGCATCGTGCGCGAGGTGCACGCCGACGTGCTCGCGCGAGCGCGCGCCGTCGCTGCGGAGATGGCGCAGCACGGCCGGCGCGTGCTCGAGACCACCAAGACGCTCGTGCGTCGCGGCAACGGCGACCCCGAGCGCGCGTGGGTCGCCGAGATGGAGCTGTTCCGGCAGGTCGTCCTCGGCTCGGAATAACCGCCCGCCGCGCGCGTCGTCACCGGTGCCGGAACGACCGGCTGCAGCTGGAGTTGATTTGATGCGAGCGTGAGCGATGCGGAACGCGTCGCGGGCACGGCCGCCGACTTCGACGAGGCGGCCTTCGTCGCGCTCGTGCGCGAGCACGGCGACGCGGTGTTCGGCGTTGCGCTGCGCCGCATGGGCGACCGCGACCTCGCCGAGGACGTCGCGCAAGAGACGTTCCTGCGCGCGTGGCGATCGCTCCACGGGTTTCGCGGGGAGTCGTCGATGCGTGCGTGGCTGTGCACGATCGCCGTCAACGTCGTGCGCGACTTCGGGCGCGCGAGAAAACGGCGCGTGGCAGAAGCAGCCGAGCCTGCGCATCTCGACGTTCCCACGCGTGGAGAGGATCCGCAGGAGCACGCCGAGGCGGTGGAAGCGCTGGAACGGCTGCGGACGGCGTTGCCCGGCCTCGCGCCCGCGCACAGGGAGATGTTCTTGCTGAGGGAGCGCGACGGGTTGTCGTACCGGGAGATCGCCGACGTGCTCGGGTGCCCGATCGGTTCGGTGATGTCGGGTCTCGCGCGAGCGCGGGAACGGTTGCTCAAGGCGGTGCAGGGATGATCGGACACGAAGAAGCGCGCACCTACACGAGCGCGCGCGCGGACGGCGAGCTGGATGCCGCGTTCGACGAGGAACTGGACACGCACCTCGCGTCGTGCGGCGAATGCCTCGCGTTCGCGCGCGGCGTGCGTGACCTGTCGGCGCTCGCGAGCGCGCTGCCGCGCGAGCACGCTCCGGCGTCGCTCGTGGAGCGCGTGCTGCGCGAGATCCTCTCCGTCGGGCGGCGCGCGCGGGACGCACGCTCACGACGGCTCGTCGTCGCCCCGGCGTTCGCGATGGTCGTCGTCATCGCCGTGACGCTCGCGCTCGTCCTCCGGCCGGCGCCCCGGTTCTTGCTCCCCGGCGCTCGTGCCGCGACCGCGCTGTCGCGTATCACGTCGATGGTGATGGAGCGCGAGATCAGGGAGTTCGACGAAGACGGCAGCACGCGCACGCTCACGACCGAGCGCATCTGGTTCCGCGCGCCGGCCTCGACGCGTATCGAGCGCGAGACGCAAACGTTCGGCCCTGCCGTCACACGGACGTCGCGCTCCGTGGAGATCAGGCTGCCCGGCGTGCGATACGTGAAGACCGACGCGGTGGATTACGTGGAGACGAACCTGCCGCCGTCGGCAACCACCATCGCGGAACCGCTGTCGCCCGCGTTGGTGTTCTTCGGGGAGCGGAAGGGTCCGGGGCCCACCATCGCCGGGAGGCCGACGATCGCGATCGCACTGGACACGCCCGGCGCGCGCCGCGTCGCGTACGTGGACGCCGAGCGATTCACGCTCGTCGGCGACGAGCAGTCGGTCGTGCTCGGCAAGGAGACGTTCCCGCACACCACGCCGCGAGTGCGAAAGACGGCGCGCTCGGTGCAGTACAACGTGCCGGTGGAGGCGTCGCTGTTCCGCATCCCGGCGACCACGCAACGCATCGAGTACGGCTTCCGCACGACGTCGCTGGGCGATCTGTCGCCCGCGCCTCGCGCGACGCCGCGCGGTTTCGCCGTCGTGCGTGCGGGGGCCGGGCCCGAAGGACAGGCGGCGCTGCTCTCGCGCGGCGCCTTCTCCATCCTGGTGGAGATTCGCGCGGCCGCGCAGCGCGCGCGGGTGGACGAGCTCATGCGCGTCGCGCGCGTCGACGGCAGGCCCGCGACGATCGTGGTCGGCGTGTACTCGCTACCGCGTATCAGCTTCGAGGTGGACGGTCGCTTCGTCACGATCTCCGCCGCGCTCCCCGAGGAGGCGCTGATCGCGCTCGCGAACGAGCTCTACTGACGCTCCTGCTCCAGCGTCAGCACGGACGGACCTTGCTCCGCGTCGCCCTCCGACGTCATGCGCTGCAACGTGAAGAGCGTGGCGACCTGCGCGTCGAGACGCGCAAGTCGTTCTTGCATCTCGTCCAACATCTTCTGCACGTCCGACGCGGCGAGCAGCGTGCGAATCGAATCGAGCATCGTCGCCGAGCGGCGCAGCTCGTCGACGTGCACCGCGAGGGCGTCGACGCGGGTTCGCGTCTCGGGAGACTCCTCGGCTGCCACGACGATCGGCGACGACGGCGCATCCGCTTGGCGTCCACGGATCGTCGCGAGCTGACCCGCGTGCGACGCGACGTCGGCGGCAAGCCGGTCCACTCCGTCCAAGCGCTCCAGGATCGCATCGAGCCGCTCGCCGGTGACCTCGTCCAGGCTCGCGCGCAGCGAAGCGATCAGGTCGGCGTTCGCTACGACGTCGTTGTGAAGATTGTGGAGCGCGGCGATGCGCTCGCTCAGCGATGCGAAGCGTGCGTCGGTCGTGTCGAGGCGACCGTCGATGCCGTCGAGCCGTTGCTCCAGCGCTGCGCCGCGACGATCGACCGCGTCGATGCCCGCCTCCGTTGCATCGAGACGTGCGATCGCGGCGTCCACGCGCTCGACAACGGGCTCCAGCTTCGCGGTGAGCTCCTCCGGCGGCGCGAGACGCTGTGCCATCTCCGACTGCATCTGCTCCAGCCATGCGATGCGCTCGGCCAGGTTTTCCAGATCCGCGGAGGCGGGCGCGTCGTCGGGCAGCGCCGCAAAGCGCTCCTCCAGCGAACGCGCGCGCTCGTCGATCGCGTTCATGTCGGCGCGGTGCGCCGCGAGCTGGCGGTCGAAGATCTCGAACTGGCTCTGGTATGCGGAGGCCTGCTCCTCGACGCCACCGACCGTCGACGCTTGCTGCGTGACTTGATGCTCCAGCGTCGTGAGCACCGCCTCGTGCGCGATCACGTGGTCGGCCATCGCGCGGAAGTCGCCGGCCGATCCCTCCACGTTCGACAAGCGCTCCTCCAGTATCTGCATGCGTTGCTCGACGACCGGCGACCGCTCGGTCATCGCATCGCGAAGGGCTTGCTGTCCGGTGTGGAGGCCGGCGAGCACGGCCGCGATCTCCTCGACGCGGCGGCTCAGCTCGGCGATGCGTTCGGGGGCGTCGTTCGCGCGCTTCTCCCGCGATTCGAACATGGCGACGCGTGCTTCCATCCGCGAGACGGCGCGGGCGTTCTCGTGGAAGGCGTCCTCGATCGCCCGGATGCGTTTGACGATGATTTGCAGCAATTCTTGCATCGGCCACCCCGCACGCTCGTCGTCCGATAAGTCTAGAGCGGGCTGGCGCAAATCCCCCGCAACGGCGGACGGCGCGGGACCGGAACGGTGGACCTCGATCGCTCGTCCTGCTGCACGATTCGCGGGGGAACCGTCGTTCAACCATTGGGTCGCGATTGCCGAGAACTGCTGTGCCGGGTCGTCGTCGAGAGGCTTTGATGCGCGCTCGTTCCATAGCCGTGCTTCTGTGTGTCGTTTTGTCGTGTGCCGCCCTGGCCGGAACTGCGTCGGCGGCGCCGCTGGGGCCGTTCTCGTGCCTGCCGGCCAACGGTCTCTCCAGCTACAACCCGCCCGACAAGGTGATGTCCGGAATCGTCACGATTCCCGGCTATTCGTCCGTCAACATCGGCACGAGCGGCAACGTGAACTGGGCGCTCAACCCGTACAGCGACCCGTCCTGGCAGCGCTGGTTCCACTCGCTGAAGTGGCTCGAGCCGACGATCCTGTCGTACATGCGCACCGGCGACGCCGCGCAAGGTACGCGCATCCAGGCGATCGCGCACGACTGGATCAACGACAACCCGCTCACGGTCACGCGCGACGTGTGGCTCGCGCAGATCGCCGGCCTGCGCGCAACCACGCTCGTGTGTCTGGCCAACGCGGTCGGCTTGCCGTCGTGGCTCTCCGCGGGCTTGACCACGCACGGCGGGCGCCTGGCCGATCCCAGGTACTACGCCGGCCCATCGAACCAAGGCCTCGATCAAGCGATCGGGTTGCTCGGCGTCGGATGCGTGCTCGGCCGTCGCGACTGGGGCGACACCGCGGTGACGCGCATGGCAAAGGACGTCGGCGTCTCCATCGACGCGCAAGGCGCGACCAACGAGCAGGCTCCCGGCTATTCGAGCTACGTCTACGACCGGTGGACGCTCGCGAAGAGCAAGATCGACGAGTGCAACTACACCGTGCCGGCGTCGATCTCGTCACGGCTGACCGCGCTGCCGTCGTTCATCGCGCACTCCATGCAACCCAATGGAACCTTCGCACAGATCGGCGACTCGTTCGCCACCGCACCGTCACGCATCAACGGCACGCCCGTGGAGTACGCGGTCACCCAAGGCGCATCGGGACCGAAGCCGGCGGAAGAGGTTCGGGTGTACGACGCCGGCTACGTGTTCGGCCGCACCGGCTGGGGCGAGTCGCGGCCGTTCACCGCCGAAAGCTTCTACTCGATTCACTACGGACCGACGCGCAACTACCACGGCCACCAGGACCACACATCGCTCACGTACTACACGCGCGGGCGCAACGTGCTCGTGGACGCCGGACACGACGGCTACCTGCTCGACAACTACCGCAAGTACCTGATGGCGCCCGAGGGACACAACGTGCTCGCCGTCACCGGCGCGCGCTTGCTCGGTGCGGCGACGTCGATGGTGCGCAAGACGATCCTCGACAAGTCGCAGTTCTACGAGATGACCGGCAAGCCGTACGAAGGAGTGGCCCGCACGCGCGGCGTCCTCGTCGTGGAGAATCCCGGGTTCATCGTCGTGTACGACCGCGCGACGTCGACGGTGCCGGTGACGTTCACGCAGCTGTGGCACCTCGCACCCGACTTCGTCGCGAAGCGCCTCACGCGCAACTCGATACAGCTCATGACGAGCGACTCGCAGACGCAAGTGTTCATCTCGAACGTGCTGTTCCCCGGGCAGACCGCGCCGGCCGGCGGCACGCTCGTGAAGAAGGGCGCGACCTCGCCGTATCAGGGCTGGCTGTCGCGCAAGCTCCACGAGCGCGTGCAGACGCCCGCCGTGCTCATGCCGCGCGGCGGCAAGAGCGCGCGCATGCTGTCGGTGTTCGTGCCCGCGCGCACGACGGCGGGAATCTCCACGTCGCTCACGCTCGGCGCCGACGGGTGGTACACGCTGATCGTGAAGATCGGGCTCGACTCGTATCGCGTCCGCATCAGCGGCGGCGGATACATGGCCGCGGCGTAACGTTCCTTTCGAACACGCCGCGGATCCTCCTCACGCCGCTGCGCCCTTACGCCGCGGGCCGGCACAGCATCTGCTGACCGCCCGACGCCAGCAACCGCCCGTGCCTGCTCCACACGCGTGCGCTGCCGCCCACCAGGCCGCCCTCAGCGACTGGAGACTCAGACTCCACGAGCAACCATTCCTCGTCGGGCGCGGGACGGTGGAACCACACCGACACGTCCATGCTCGGGGAGAGGTACTCCATCGGGTCCGCATACGCCATCGCTGCTGCCGGGAACATCAGCGTGTCGATGAGAACGAGCGAGCGAGCGGCGTCGAGGCACGGGTCGTCGAACGTAGCTTGCGGGCGGAAGCGGCACCACTCCACGCGGCGCGGCTCTTCGTTGCCCGGACGCTGCTCCCACCGCCGCCCTTCCGGCCATCCGACCATGCGAGCCTCGACGTTGTACCAAAACGGCAGCACGCCGTTCGCAGGTGGTTGGCCCGGCACCGGCGTCCACGCGGGAACCTCATCGGGAGCGGGCGCCGCCGGCATCGGCGCGGCGTCGTGTATCAGCCCGTCCTGCTCGCCGACGAGCCACACGAGCGCCTCGAGGATCGGCTTGTCGCCTTGCCGCATCGACACGCGAATCGACTCGGCGCGCTTCGACGCACGCAACGCGGAGACGTCGAGGTGCACCGGCGCGATATCGGCCACGTTGAGGTAGTGCGCGCTGATCGCAGCCGGCCGCGTGAGCGAGCCGTGCGCCGCAGCGGCGCGCAACGCGATCGCCGAGACATAGCCACCGTTTGGCCCCCAGATCACCCAGTCCCGCGAGAGGTTCGCTTCGTACCGGCCGTCGCTTCCGTGAATCGCCGTGTCGTCGGCAAGGTTGCCCATCGCTGCCGTCCTTTCCCAGTTGACGCGCCGGTATCTCGCTTGACGCGCGCCGGTATCTCGCTTGACGCGCGGCCTTCTCGTGCGCCAAGATACATACCGTGAGTAGGTATGTTTCCTACACCCGCCGCGCTGCGGCGTCAAACGGCTTTTCGTCATGACCCGGCGCGCATCCACCGCCGAGCGCACGCAGCAGCAGCGCACCGAGGCGACCACCGCGGCGCTCGTCGCCGCCGCGAAGCGGCTGTTCGCGAAACACGGCTACGCCACAACCTCGCTCGACGACGTCGCGAACACAGCCGGCGTCAGCAAGGGCGCGCTGTACCACCACTTCGCCGGCAAGCGCGAGCTCTTTCAAGCCGTGTTCGAGGACGAGCAGCGGAGGATGAACGACATCATCAAGGGCGCGTACAAGCGCGAGCGCGACGCGTGGAAGGGCCTGTACGCCGGCTGCAAAGCGTTCCTCGAGGGATCGCTCGCGAGCGGCTTCCAGCGCATCTGCATCCTCGACGGGCCCGCCGTCCTCGGATGGGAGTTCATCCGGGAGTTCGAGCGCGACCACGCGATCGGTCAGCTCTCGTACGGGCTGCGCGCCGCGGGCCTGCCGTCGAAGCGCGCCGAGACCGTGGCGCATCTCGTGTTCGGATCGGTCTGCGAAGGAGCCATGCTCGCGGCGCGCTCCGGGGATCCACGCGCAGCCACTCGACAGGTGCTCGGCGAGCTGCACACTGTCCTCGAAGCCGTGCGTCGCTGAAGCGCCGCGGTACTACCGGCTCCTGACGACCGGCATGGGCGAGCTTTCGACGGCAGTCACTTGGCCCCGTATGCCGTGGAGTCCGCTGAAATCAATCGACACGCGATTGAGAGCAATTCCGAGAATCAAGCTCGCAAGCAGAACGACGACGCCGGTCCGCTTAAGTCTTACGCCGAACGACAACGACGACTCGTGCTCGCGGGATGCCGAGGCGATGCTTTCCGGCTTGCTCGTCTTCGGCTCGGTGTCGGATACGGCACCAGCGCGTGCATGTCGTCGCGCGCGCATCCGAAACGCGACCAGTAGCGCGATGCTGGATGCGGCGACGCCCGCCCTGACGCCGACCGACCAGCGAGGAGTCTTCACGGAGAAGAACCCGCCTGCGTCGGCAAGATCTTCCGAGTCTGTCGTCTGCACGATGATCCCCCTTTTCGACCCGATCTGCACGTTGGTGGCGACAAAACGTGGTTTCCAATCGCGCCACCGCAAGAATGTTTTTTCCCAATTCGTGCGGAACCGTTCCGGTTGATTGCCGGCATTTCGCGCCACTAAGGGGTGACGCAGTTCGCCATCCGGCCGAGAACAGAGAGTGTCGATGTCCGCCGAGTCCGAAGACTGGATACATGAGACCTTTCGAGGAATCGACGAGGCGCGCGATCTCTCCGACGGGCTGCGAGACGCGCTCCACGAGACCTTCGAGGGTGGCGACGTACGAGAGTTGTTGCGGCTGGACCGGCCTGAGGAACTGCGCCCCGGATTTCGGCTCGCTCTGGAAGGGCGCCTGCTTCGGAGAAAGCGCCGGCTCCGCGTCAATCTATGGCAGCTTTCGGTGGCCGCCAGCCTAGTGCTGGTCGTGGCGACGAGCGCGTTGGTCGTCACCCGGAACCCGGAAGCGCGCCGAACGCCTCCGGTCGCGATACGCCCGAGCGCAAGCGCTACCGCCTCGCCCGTGATAATCGCGACGACGTCGCCGAAGCCTCGCGCGACCGTGCGGCCCGCTTGCTCCTCGACAGGTGTAAGGGGAAGCGCCTACTTCATCGCACCTGCCGAACCTGCAAAACCAAAGCCAAGTCCTTCACCGAGCGGGAGTCCGAGCGGATCACCGTCGCCCGACCCTTCGCCGTCTCCGAGCGATTCGCCGAGCCCGACCCCATCGCCCAGCCCTTCTCAATCACCTGAGCCGGAGCCGATGGCGGCGATCCAGATCGAATTGACGGCAGACCGGCAAGGCGGCGTACCCGGCACCACTGTAACGGTTTATTACGAGGTGACCAACGTGGGCGAGGTGGACCTCGCGAACGTCACCGTCACCGACAGCGAGGTCGGGCTGATCGGTGAAGCCAACGGTCTCACTGCGCAGACGTCGATTGTGTTCAAGCGAGCGCGACGGATGACGAACAAAGCGGTGACACTCATTGCGACCGTCCGCGCAGACGAGCCCTCCACGCATGCGGTCACCGACAGCGACACGTTGGGGTTGAGCGTTGTCTTGAGTGGTCGGATGGTCCGCGAGCTTCCGAGGCCGAAACGTGCTACATGCTGAGATCGGCAACGGAACGCATCAGTACCGATGCCTCCGACATTTGTCCAACATGGCAGGAACAGAGCCGTCGGGGGCGTAACTCAATGCGTTGGGCAGCAGTATTGGGTCGCAACGGGGGAACGTTGGACACAGGGACAGGCACATCTCTTTCCGCGCGCGAGCGTGACGAGCCCTCGCTCCTGCACGGCGCGGTTGTGGGCGAACCCGATGCGGTGAAGGTGCTCCTCGACGTGTACATGCCGACCGTGTACGGGTTCGTGCTCGCGCGCGTCGGCGGTCGCACGCACGTCGCGGAAGACATCGTGCAAGAGACTGCCGAGGAGGTCATCCGCTCCGCAGACACGTTCCGCGGAGACGCGTCGCTCGGAACGTGGCTTTGCGCGATAGCACGGCGACGCCTTGCCAGGTATTACGAGCGCGAGCGAAAGGCAGAAGAAGCGAACCGCGTTCTGTCGATTGCAGACGACATCGTCGACTTGAACACCGACGAG
Source organism: Actinomycetota bacterium (assembly GCA_044868775.1). Taxonomy (GTDB): domain Bacteria; phylum Actinomycetota; class AC-67; order AC-67; family AC-67; genus JBIOWR01. The sequence continues at coordinate 1,846 of JBIOWR010000017.1, read as the reverse complement.
CGGGATCACGTGTTCCGGGCGCTGCGGTCGCTGCCTGTGTCACAGCGACAAGCGCTGATCCTCAAGTACATGGACGATCTTCCGGTCACGAAGGTCGCGGAGGAGATGGGACGCACGCCCGTCCAAGTTCAATCGTTGTTGCAGCGCGGAAGAGTAGCGCTGAAGACGGCGCTGCAGTAGCGGGCGCGCCCTTCGGTCACGTGCGTCGTGCGCCTCATGTGGCGCGGCGATACGTGGTGCCGCTCCCCATCATCCGGTTCCGCGACACAGCGCGCCAGATCAGCAGCGCGGCGACGGCGCCGATGATCGATCCCACGAGTCCCGCCGGTGAGAAGTCTCGGTCGCCGGAGATCAGCACGTCTCCGAGGAAGCCTGCGACGAGCGAGCCGATCAGTCCCAAGATCAGCGTCCTGAGCCAACCCATCGGGTCGCGTCCGGGAACCACCGCGCGCGCAATGAACCCGGCGACGAACCGACCCAGCAGCCACCACACCACGTTCATCCGTGCCTCCTTCTCCCTCACGAGGACTGGCGTTCGCGCTCGATGATTCCCGCACGCGGCGTTGCGCAGCCTTCGCGCAACGCGAACACCGAGGTCGCCCTGCCGGCCGTGGCGGATGCACAAACGGGTGCCCGTGCTGTGATGTACATTGACCGACTCGGCGCATACCAGATGCACGCGTACGACAACGAGAGGGACGTGCCCTGAGCGAGACGCATCCCGAGCTCCACCAGGAGCAGGACTACATCGACCACGCCTACGAGCGCCTGGACGAGATTCGCGACCAGGCGAAGGCGCGCGCCGCGCAGTGGGCCCGCGAATCCACGACGATGCCCGGGCAGCGATACGACCGCGACGTCGCGGTGCGCGTCGCGCTGCATCGCGCCGAGTCGCTCGACATCGGCGACGAGTCGATCATCTTCGGTCGCACGGACGCCACCGACGGCGACCGGTTCTACATCGGCCGCCGCAACGTCTTCGGGCCGAACCACGAGCCCATAGTCATCGACTGGCGCGTGCCGGCGGCGGAACCGTTCTATCGCGCGACCGGACAGGACCCGCTCGGCCTCGCGTTGCGCCGTCACTTCCTGTGCGAAGGCCGGCGGTTGCTCGCGATCGAGGACGAGCATTTCGGAGAAGGAACCGACCTCGGCCTCGCAGGAACCGGCGCGCTGCTCGCGGCGCTGGAGCGACCGCGAACCGGCACCATGCGCGACATCGCCGCGACGATTCGCGCGGAGCAAGACCGCATCATCCGCGCGCCGCTCGAAGGCGTGCTCGCGGTACAGGGCGGACCCGGCACCGGCAAGACCGCGGTCGCGCTGCATCGCGCAGCGTTCCTGTTGTTCACGCACCGGCGCAAGCTCGGGCGGCAAGGCATTCTCGTCGTCGGGCCGAACCGCTTGTTCCTCCGCTACATCGAACGCGTGCTGCCGGCGCTCGGCGAGTCGGGCGCGACGCTGGTGATGCTCGAAGATCTCGTGGAGGGCGTGCGCGGCGCGGCGCACGAAGCTCCGGCGGCGGCGCGCGTGAAGGGCGACATCCGAATGACCACGGTGATCGCGAACGCCGTGCGCGCACGCCAGCGCGGCCACGGCGCAGCTCGCGATGCAACGCTCCAGATCGAAGAGTACGACGTAACGGTTCCGGCGCGGGCCGTCGCGGCCGCGGCCGGCAAGGTGCGCAGAAGCCGGCGCACGCACAACGCGCGCCACGCGTACCTGCGCCGCGTGCTGTCGTCCGCGTTCTACGACGAATACGCCCGAGTGTTGCGCGAGCATCTCGGCCCCGCCGCGTCGCTGACGTTGCCGCAGCGACGCCACGGCGAGCGCATGATCCGAGCGA
>JBIOWR010000016.1:0-3488 GCA_044868775.1 Actinomycetota bacterium | reverse complement strand
TACGCGCGAAGCTCGCGCTCCCAGAAGTCGAAGAACCCGTCTTGGTCCGGGCCGACTTGGTGGAGATAGACGTGATCGAATCCTGCCTTCGCGTATTCGCCGACCTTGTCCACGTAGCGTTGCGGGTCCGGGCCGCACACGATCACGTTGCCGATCGCGTCCTCGGTGACGAGCCGCGATACCTGCTCGAAATGCGCGGGCACCGGCAGCTCTTGGCCGAGTTGGCCGGGAACGGCCGACGTCGGCCAATGCTCCAACGCGATCTTGCGCGCGTGCTGCTCGTCGTCGGCCCAGCACACCGTCATCTGCGCGTAGCGCGGTCCGCCTCCGCCTGCCTTCTCGAACGCATCCATCAGCTCGCGATCCGGTCCGGTGCTGATGAAGCCGTCACCGATGCGGCCGGCGAGCGCCGCGGCCTTGGGTCCGCTCGCGGCGACGTAGATCGGCGGCGGTTCGTCGGGCAGCGTGTAGATGCGTGCTTTCTCGACCGTGTAGTGCGTACCGTGATGACTCTTGCTTCCGCCTTCCCACAACAGGCGGATGACGGCGACTGCTTCTTCGAGCATCTCCAATCGTTGTTCGATCTCGGGCCAGCGCGCGCCGGTGACGTGCTCGTTGAGATTCTCTCCGGTCCCGACGCCGAGGAAGAACCTGCCCGGCATCAAGGCTGCCGACGTTGCGGCCGCCTGCGCGATGATCGCGGGATGGATGCGAATGGTCGGGCACGTGACCCCGGTGCCGAGCCGGAGCCGTTTCGTGGTTGCGCCCACGGCGCCGATCACGCTCCACACGAACGGGCTGTGACCTTGCCGGTCGATCCACGGATGGAAGTGATCCGAGATGAGCGCGTACGGGAACCCCGCCTCCTCGGCGCGCTGCGCGAAGCGCACGAGGTCGCGCGGTCCGAGCTCCTCGCTCGAAAGGCTGTAGCCGATCTCGACCATCACGCGCCCAGGTACCCGAGGCGGCGGCCGGTGAAACGGCTCCTTGGCCTGCTTGGGCTGCCTCTTCCGGCTAGGTTGCTCCGACGCTACACTCGAACAAGCCGACCACTATCTGGAGCGACTCCCCGGTATGGGCGACATCGATCTCAACGCCAAGCGAGATCAGGCGCTGCGCCATCTGGCGTTCCTCGCACAAATCACCCCTACGCTGCTCGGCGCTGCGTTGGACTACGGCAGCGTGCTCGAACGCGTTGCCGGCGTGCTGGTGCCGGCGCTCGGCGATTGGTGCGCGGTCGATCTGCTGGGAGACGACGGGAAGCTGAAGCGCGTGGCGGTCGCCAACGCCGATCCCGAGCTCCGCGCGGTCGGCGATGCGCTCACAGCGACGCAGAGCGGGGAGGACGGCGACGAGCTGCTCGCGGTGTTGCAACGGGGCGAGCCGCAACTGTTCGTGCACGTAACCGACGAGCTGTTGCGTTCGGCGTCGCGCGGCGAGGATCAGTTCGCGTTGATGAAGAAGCTCGATCCGGCGTCGGCGATGATCCTTCCGCTGCCGTCGCGCGGACGCGTGATGGGCACGCTCACGCTGGTACGTGCGGACCGCACGCGCACGTACACCGAGCAAGACCTGCAACTGGCGGAAGACGTCGCGCGTCGCGTCGCGGTCGCGCTCGACAACGCGTTCCTGTACGAGCAGGTTGCGGACGCGGAGCGGCGGTTCCGCGGCCTCGTCGAAAGCCTCGACGGTGTCGTCTGGGAGGCGGACGCGTCGACGCTCGCGTACACCTTCGTCAGCCGCCACGTCGAGAACGTGCTCGGGCATCCGCCGGAGAAGTGGCTTGCGGACCCGGCGTTCGCATCGACCACCGTGCACCCCGACGACCGCGATGCGTTCGTCGCCGCGCACGAGAGCGCGGCAAAGGACGGCGCCGGCCGGCGTCACGAGTATCGCGTGTTCACGTCCGACGGACGCGTGCTCTGGATGGAGAACCGCATCGACGTGGAGAGCGACGCACAGGGCAGGCCGCTGCGGCTGCGCGGGTTGTTCACCGACATCACCGACCGCAAGGTCGCGGAGCGCCGCGCCGACGCGCAGCACGCCGTCGTGCGCGTCATGGCCGAGGCGCATACCGTCGCCGAAGCAGCCGGGAGCATCCTCGAATCGCTGTGCGCGTCGCTCGGCTGGGACGTGGGCTTGTTCTGGAGCTTGGACGAGCGTGCCGGCAAGCTCCATTGCGTCGACGTGCGAATGTCGCCGGGTGTCGAGGCGCGGCGTTTCGAGCAGCTGAGCCGTTCGTTGCTACTCGAATCGGGTGTGGGCTTGCCGGGCCGCGTCTGGGCCTCACGGGCGCCGGCCTGGATTCCCAACGTCCTCGTCGACGACAACTTCCCGCGGGCGCCGGTCGCGCTCGAGGAAGGATTGCACGGCGCGTTCGGATTCCCGCTCATGAGCGGTGGATCGTTCGTCGGCGTGATCGAGTTCTTCAGCCGCGAGGCGCGCGAGCCCGACGACGACCTGTTGCGCGTGATGGCGACGGTCGGTGCGCAGGTCGGCCAGTTCATCGTGAGGAAACGGCTGGAGGAGGAGTCGAACTTCCGCAAGCTGTTGCTCGAAGCCCAATTCGACGCGACGGTGGACGGCTTGTTCGTGCTCGGCCCGGACCTCTCCGTGCTCAACTACAACCGGCGCCTGCTCGAGATGTGGGGCGTCACGCACGAAGAGGCGTCGGATCGCGCCAAGTTCATCGCGCGCGAGAAAGACATGGTGGTCGACCCGACGCAATTCCTCCAGTTGATCGAGCAGATGTACCGGCAACCGCTCGGGTCCAGTCACGACGAGATCGCGCTCAAGGACGGCCGCACGTTCGATCGCTATACGGCGCCGTTGCTCGGTCCCGACGGAACCTTCTACGGACGTGTCCTCTTCTTCCGCGACATCACCGCGCAGAAGCGCATCGAAAAGATCCTTCGCGAATCCAAGGAGCGGAACGAGTTCCTCGCGGAAGCGAGCGGGCTGCTCGCCGCGTCGCTCGACTTCCGAACGACCCTGCATTCGTTCGCGCGTCTGCTCGTGCCGCGCATCGGCGATTGGGCGCTGGTCGACATCCTCGAAGAGGACGGCCGGCTGTTGCGCATGGCGTGGTCGCAAGCGGACCCCGCGAAGACCGGCCCCACGCGCGAGCTCATCGAGCGGTATCCGCCCGACGCCGACGCGCGCAGCGGTGCGCCGGAGGTCGTGCGCAACGCGAAGCCGGAGCTGCACGAGACGGTGAGCGAGGAAACGCTCCGCGCGTGGGCGACCGACGACCAGCACTTGGAGATGTTGCGTTCGCTCGCGCCGCGATCGGCGATCATCGTTCCGCTCATCGCGCGCGGACGCACGCTCGGCGCGCTCACGATCGTGTCGACGCATCGCAACTACGATCGCTCCGACCTTGCGCTGGCCGAGGACGTCGCCGCGCGCGCGGCGCTGGCCGCGGACAACGCGCGGCTGTACTCGGATCGCAGCCACGTCGCGCGCACGTTGCAGCAAAGCTTGCTGCC
>JBIOWR010000015.1:0-4095 GCA_044868775.1 Actinomycetota bacterium | reverse complement strand
TCGAGGAAGCGCACGCCCTGGTTGTACCAACCCACGGCGACCACCCTGTGCCGGTTGTACGAGAACCAGTGCGACGAGCAGACGATGGTGACCGCAGCACCGCCGTCGAGATAGCGCCCCATCTCCGACGTCCACGTGCCGACAGGCGTGAGGCGCGAGCGGTTGATCTTCCACACCTGGAACGAGCCTTGCTCGCCGAGCGGCGCCACGCCCGGCGGCGGCTCCACGTCGGGCGCGCCGGCGTTGCCGCATTGCGGCTGCTGCCAGTCCTCCTCGGTGACGAGCACGTGCGAACGATCGAGGCGCAACGAGTTGTGGTGGATGAACTGGTCGTACCGCTTGTTGTCGTTGGCGGAGACGTACGCGATCAGCTTCGGCTTCGTGACCGTCTTCGCGTTCGGCGGCGCGTACATCGCGGTGCCGCCCGAGCCCGTCGCCCACACGTTGCCGTACCAGTCGACGTTCACGTCGTGAACGTCGCCGGTGGTGAACAGCTCGTTCGGCGCACCGGCCGGCGTCTTGAAGCTGCCGAGGATCTTGGGCGCGTCGAGGTTGCGCAAGTCCACGACGAAGATCGTCCCGTTGCGCGCGCCGGTGACGTACGCGAACGCGCAGTCGAGCACGCAGTTCGCGATGTGGCCCGGACCGTTGAGCGGCTTCTTGCCGTCGGGATAGCGCGGATCGGTGGTCGCGACGTAGCCGACCTCAGCCGGGTACTGCACGATCGAGCGCAGCATCGGCTTCGACACGTCGGTGATGTCGACGACGAACAGCGCGCCGCCGACCGGCACCGCGCTCGCCTGGTCGTCCATGGAGATCAGCACGACCTTGCGCTTGAGCGACACGTCCACGTCTTCGTTCTCGTAGTGCGGCAGCGGCAGCACGCCGGTGAGCACCGGCACCTCCGGGTTGCTCACGTCGAAGATGCGCAACCCTCCGACCGGGCCGGCGGTGAGGATCGATCCGCCGGTCGACGTCATGAAGAAGTACTTGCCGGCGAAGCGCCCGCCGGTGGCGCCGAGATCGGGGATGTGCGCGACGAGGCTCACGTTCGGGCTCGACAGCGCCGCGCCGGGATTGTCGACGATGGGCGCGAGCGGCGAACGCGCGTGCACGCTGCCGGTCGCGAGCAACACGGCCACGATCGCCACCGTGGCGCGCCTCGTCGCTCGCTTCACAGGCATGGGCTGTTCGACACGATAGGCGTAGAGATGGTGATTCCGCACACCGTGGTCTGTCCGTAGAAGGATACGGAGTTGATCCCGTCGCGCCCGATCTGGCGGATCCTCGGCGGCAGCGGCCCGTATCCGGCGGCGGTCAGCAGGTTCTGCGTCGCGTCGCGAAGCGCGACCGTGAAGTAGTCGACGACGGTGCGCGCGGCGGTCGGCCGCTGCGACTTGTTGTAGCCGCCGAACCAGTTCTGCAACACGAACGCGAACGAGAACGAGCAGATCGGGTACGACGGCTTCGTCTTGCCGGTGGCATCGACCTGATCGCGCGCGTCGGTGATCGACACCGTGGACCAGTCGCCGAGCGTGGCGGGAACCCACGGCTGCCGCTGCCCGTCGGGGAGCTTCCCTTCGCTCGTGCCCGGCGGCGGCACGGCGGTATCGGCCGCCGTCGTGCAGTTCGCCGGCAGCGGGTCGACGAACGTTCCGGTGGCGTTCTCCATCTTGCCGGCGAGCAACCGCGATTGGCGCGCGGCGGCGATGCTCACGTATCCGATCGCACCGTTCACGCTCGAGATGCAGTTGACCATGCCGCGGTCACCGAGCCCCGCGCACGCGAACTCGAGCGTCGGCCACTCCTCGCCGGCGACACCCTGACGGAACGGGACCCATTCGGGATTGCGCTTCGCGAGGTAGTCCTGCACCACGGCGGTCGATCCGGCTTGATCGGCGCGACGCGTGAGCCTGATCGATCGCCCGCACTTCTGGAGCCACGGATTGTCCTGGCGCAACAAGTCGTGATCCCATCGCGTGATCACGCCGGCATAGATCAGGCCCAGCACTTTCGAGCGGAAGCGAATCGGCGGTCCCGCGCACGGCACGTTGTACGCGATCGCGTAGCCGCCGACGTACAACGGGATCTGGTGCACCGGCGAGTGCTGGCCCTTCGACGAAATCTCCACCTGGAGCTTCTCCGCCGGCGTGAGCGGAACGTCCGCGGTTCCGAACGGGCGCGTGCGGTTGAGGATCGCGTTGATGCCGCTACGGTCGGCGATGCCGAGATACGACACGCGATTCGCCTCGCGCTTGCACACCTTGTTGAACGTGCGGATGAAGATCTCGGAGTGCACGCGAATCTGCGACGCGGAGCCTTCGCCGATCGCGCGCGAGGCTTTGCCGTCGCAGTACCACGTGAACCCGACCGCGACGTTGTCGGCGCTCGCGGGCACGGCGGCGAACGCGCATCCCAGCGCGAGCACCACCGTCAGCGCGCGTCTCATCGGTCCCTCCATGCCCAAGCTCGGGCTTCGCGCATGCGCCGCTGCTGCGTGCGCGCCGCGACCGCCGCGGCGCCGAACGCCACGATCAACAACCCTCCCAGCACCACGACCGGCTGCGGAACCGCATTCTCCCCACGTACCGACTGATACGCCGTGAAGTGATGCCGGTCCTCCCCGTGGCCCTCGGTCTCGGGCGAGTATTCCTCCTCTTCCTTGCGACCGACCCCCGGCGCGGCCGGCGGCGCCGGCGCGACGACGGGCACCGGCGGCGGCGGCAACAGCGCCACTTGCTGGGGCTGCAGCGGGACGCGGTGCAACGGCCGCTCCGGCACGAATTGCGGTCGCTGGATGATGCGCGGCTTCACCTTCGGCTCGTCCGGGATCACCGCCGGTTTGTCCACGCACAGCCCGAACCCGGCGCCCACCGTCACCTTCATGCGCGCGCGGTGAAAGCCGGAGACGAGGTTGACGAACGTGGTGCCGGGCTTGAAGCCGCACAGCAAGCCGAACTCGCCGGTGGGATCGCGCGCGATCTTGCCGGCGATGCGTTGCGGCTGGCGGTCGCCGAGCCCGAAGTCCGGCAGCACGAAGTCGGCGATGCTCGGGTCCTCCGAGAAGAAGCGATAGCTCGGCCGCACCGCGTCCTTGCTCGAGCAGAAGCCGTTGCCCTGGCCGACGCTCTCGCACTCCGGCGGCGCGTCGGTGCCGAGCCGGAAGTACGTGGAGCGCGACTGGTCGGGATCGCTGAAGCCACCGGAGAGGCCGCGCGCGAGGCCCGAGAAGCGCAACGTGCTCCCGGCCGCGACCTCGTGGCCGTCTTGCGCGTGCATCGCGATCGATTCGAACGCAGGGAAGGCGATCACGCGAACGGCCGCCATCCCGGGGAGGCCGGCCTCGGGCCGCACCGACGGATCGACGTTCACGAGGAACCACGAGTGATAGAAGCCATCGCTTGCGAGCAGCGACGGTTCCTCGACCGTCGGGTTCGGCGGCTCGTAGCCGAGCGGCGCGCCGCCGGTCCCGAGCACGAAGCTCGGCACCACCGGGTTCGTGCGCGACGGGAACGCGTCGCGCACCGCCATGCGCACGCCGCCGGAGAGCACGGCGCTCACGCCGTAGCTCGGCGGGTCGTACACGCTGCCGGCGAACGCCGCGGCGTCGGAGGTGCCGCGCCCGCCGGGACCTCCCGTCCAGTTGAACTGGCCGGGAGCCTTGTCGGGGTACAGCGTCGGCTGGTTCATCACCACGATGCTCGGCAGCGGCCGCCCACCGTTCGCGGTGCGCGCGTCGAGCAGCGTTGCCTTGAGCCACTCTCCCTGATCTTCGAGTGACGGGTTTTGATCGGCGGGGTCGCCGTACGAGAACGTGCTCGAGTCGAGCACGACCACGCGCAGCTTCTTCACGCCACCCGGCGCGTAGTCGAACGCGTAGTGCGTGCGCGCGAGCTCCGGGCGATCGGTTCCTCCGGTGATCGGACGCGGCTGCACCCACGGCGGAGACGGCGCGCGGCCCCATGGTGCGGGGAACCCGGCGAGCACTTCCTTCCAGTACACGTTCGCGCCGCCCTTTGCTTGCGCGGCGGCACGCGAACTGTACGGCGACGACTCCGCGACGCCGAGCGCGCCGTCGGCGGGCGAGTTGTCCAC
>JBIOWR010000014.1:0-2956 GCA_044868775.1 Actinomycetota bacterium | reverse complement strand
GGCCGCGCGCCGTCGCGCCGCGACGCTGCTCGCGCGGGCCCGCCGCCGGGATCAGCTCGCCGGTCGCGGCTGCGCGAGCGCGCGCCTTGGCCAGCTCTGCTTCCTTCTCGGCCCGCGTCGGCATGATGTCGCCGCGGTAGATCCAGACCTTGACGCCGATCTGTCCGAAGGTGGTCTTCGCCTCGTAGAAGCCGTAGTCGATGTCGGCGCGCAGCGTGTGCAGCGGCACGCGACCCTCGCGGTACCACTCCGACCGGCTCATCTCCGCGCCGCCGAGGCGGCCGGCGACGTTCACGCGCACGCCCTTCGCGCCGCCGCGCATCGCGGACTGCACGCCGCGTCGCATCGCGCGGCGAAACGACACGCGCGAGCCGAGCTGCTCGGCGATGCCTTGCGCGACGAGCATCGCTTCGGACTCCGGGTTCTTGATCTCGATCACGTTGAGCTGGATGTTGTCCTTGCTCGTGATGTTCTTCAGCTCGTCGCGGATGCGGTCGACCTCGACGCCGCGGCGGCCGATGACGATGCCCGGGCGCGCGGTGTGGATGTCCACCTGCAACCGGTCGCCCTTGCGCTCGATCTCGATGCGCGCGATGCCGGCGTGGGCGAGGCTCTTGCGCACGTACTTGCGGATGCGCAAGTCCTCTTGCAGCAAGTCCTTGTACGTCTTGTCCGCGAACCAGCGCGACCGCCACTCGGTCGTGACGCCGAGACGGAACCCGTTTGGATTGACCTTCTGACCCACGGCTTACCGTCCCTCCCTCGGCTCGACCACGAGATGGATGTGGCACGTCCGCTTGCGGATCTGGTACGCGCGGCCTTGCGCGCGCGGCATGAAGCGCTTCAGCGTCGGACCTCCGTCGGCGTACGCGCCGGTGACGAACAGCGTCTCGGGCGCCATGCGGAACGAGTGCTCCGCGTTCGCGATCGCCGAGTCGAGCACCTTGGCGATGTCGTGCGCGGCGGCCTTCGGCGTGAACTTCAAGATGCGCTTTGCCTCCTCGACGTGCTTGCCACGGATCATGTCGAGGACGAGCCGCGCCTTGCGCGGAGACATCCGCACGTACTTGACGCTTGCGCGCGCCTGCTTCGTGTCCGCCATTACTTCGGTCCCGTCCCCTTCTCGGTGTGGTGGCCGTGCGTGCGGAAGGTGCGCGTCGGAGCGAACTCGCCGAGCTTGTGCCCGACCATCGACTCCGAGATGTAGACCGGCACGTGCTTGCGGCCGTCGTGCACCGCGATCGTGAGCCCGACCATGTCGGGGATGATCGTGGAACGCCGCGACCACGTCTTGATCACGCGCTTGTCTCCGCGCTTGCTCGCCACTTCGACCTTCCCCATGAGGTGGTCGTCGACGAACGGACCCTTCTTCAGACTCCGTGCCACCGGCTATCCCTTCTTCTTCGTCTTGCGCCTGCGAACGATCAGGCGATCCGACGGCTTGTTCTTCCGTCGCGTGCGGCCTTCCTTCTTGCCCCAGGGGCTCGTCGGGTGACGGCCGCCGGACGACTTGCCTTCGCCGCCGCCGAGCGGGTGGTCGACCGGGTTCATCACGACGCCGCGCACGCTCGGGCGCCAGCCCTTGTAGCGGCGGCGTCCGGCCTTGCCCCAGTTGATCAATTCGTACTCCGCGTTGCCGACCTCGCCCACCGTCGCGCGGCACGCCGCTTCCACGAGGCGGATCTCGCCGCTCGGCATGCGAAGGTGCGCCATGCCGCTCTCCTTCGCGAGCAGCTGCACGCTCGTGCCGGCGCTTCGCGCGATCTTCGCGCCGCCTCCCGGACGAAGCTCGACCGCGTGCACGATCGTGCCGACCGGGATGTTGCGCAGGGGCAGCGCGTTGCCGGGCTTGATGTCCGCGCCTTCGCCCGAGAGCAGCTTGTCGCCGACGCCGAGCTTGTTCGGCGCGATGATGTAGCGCTTCTCTCCGTCGAGGTAGTGCAGCAGCGCGATGCGCGCGTTGCGGTTCGGGTCGTACTCGATCGCAGCGACCTTCGCGGGAACGCCGTCCTTGTTGCGGCGGAAGTCGATCACGCGATAGTTGCGCTTGTTGCCGCCGCCGCGGTGACGCGTCGTGATGCGGCCGTACGTGTTGCGCCCGCCCGTGGACGGCCTCGGCCGCGTGAGCGACTTCTCCGGACGTGAGCGCGTGACCTCGGCGTAGTCCGAAGCGCTCGCGCCTCTGCGGCCCGGTGTCGTCGGCTTGTATTTGCGTACACCCATGTCTCTACCTCGGCTGGAAGATCTCGATCTTGTCGCCCTCGGCGAGGGTGACGATCGCTCGCTTCGTCGTCGCGCGCTGTCCCGTCGTGTAGCGCGTGCGCTTCGCCTTGCCCATGCGCCACATGGTGTTCACCTTCGTGACCTTGACGCCGAAGATCTTCTCGATTGCTTGCCTGATCTCGGTCTTGTTCGCCCGCGGCGCGACGATGAACGTGTAGACGTTGTGGTCGATCGCCGAATAGCTCTTCTCGGAGACGACCGGGGCGAGAATCACGTCGCGTGGGTTCTTCACGCCGTCGCCTCCTCGATCTTGCGCGCGCCGACCTGGTCGAGCGCAGCGCGCGTGAACAGCACCGCGTCGCTCGCGAGCACGTCGTAGGTGTTGAGCTGGTGCGCGAGCAGCAGGTGCACGCCGGCGATGTTGCGGAACGACTTCGCCACGATCGGGTCGGGCGTGTCGAGCACGAGCAACACCTTGCCGCTCAACTCCAAAGCCTTGAGCGCCTCGGCCGCGAGCTGCGTCTTCGGCTCGTCGAAGTCGAACTTGTCGACGACGAACACGCGGTTGTCCTTCGCGCGGTCGCTCAACGCGGAGCGCAACGCGCCCGCGCGCATCTTCTTCGGCACCTTCATCGAGTGGTCGCGCGGGTGCGGCCCGAAGACCACGCCGCCGCCTTCCCAGTGCGGCGCGCGCGTGGAGCCTTGGCGCGCGCGGCCGGTTCCCTTCTGGCGC
>JBIOWR010000013.1:0-5121 GCA_044868775.1 Actinomycetota bacterium | reverse complement strand
CCCCCCCCCCCCCCCCCCCCCCCCCCCCCCGCAGCGGGGTCGATGTCCTTCGTGGCGTGTTCCGCACTGACCGGTGAGGGCGTCGACGAGCTGGCGTCGCTGCTGCAGCACGCCGTCGCCGAAGCGCGCGCGCTCCGCACCGAGCCGGAGTCGCACGCGACGTTGCGCATCCGCCCCGAGAGCGCCGCCGTCGAGGTCGAGCGCGAGGAAGGATGGTGGCGCGTGCGCTGCACGCCGGCGGAACGTCTGGTGCGACGTTTCGACCTCGGCAACCCCGACGCGCTCACCTACGTGCAGAAGCGCTTCATCGACCTCGGCGTCGAGGACGCGCTGTTGCGCGCGGGCGCGCAAGAAGGCGACGAGGTGCACATCGGCGAGATCGTGTTCGAGTTCACGCCGGAGTCGTCGATGGGAGCACGCACGTGACGCGCGCGCTCCCCGAGATCAAGCGGCTCGTCGTGAAGGTCGGCTCCACGAGCCTCACCGGCGCGGACGGATTGCTCGACGCGTCGCAGCTCGCGAACCTCGCCGGCCAGCTTGCGGCGCTCGAAAAGCGCGGCGTCGGATGCGTGCTCGTGTCGTCCGGAGCGATCGCCGCGGGCCTCGGCCCGCTCGCGCTCAAGCGCAAGCCGGCCGACATCCCCACGCTGCAGGCTGCCGCAAGCGTCGGTCAGGGATTGCTCGTGCACGAGTACCAGCGCGCGTTCGGCCGCCGCGGTGTGCGCGTCGGCCAGGTGCTGCTCACGCAAGACGACTTCGTGCGTCGCAAGGCGTACGTGAACGCGCGCAACACGCTCGACCGTTTGCTCGACCTCGGCGTCGTGCCGGTCGTGAACGAGAACGACGCCGTCGCAACCGAGGAGATTCGTTTCGGAGACAACGACCGCATCGCCGCGCTCGTGGCCAACCTCGTGCACGCGCAGCTGCTCGTGATGCTCTCCGACATCGACGGCCTGTACTCCGACGACCCACGCAGCCGTCGCGCCGTGCTGCTCGATAACGTCGACGACCTCTCGTCGCTCGACGGGTTGCGCGCCGGTCGTTCGCGTTCCGGCGTGGGATCGGGCGGCATGGCGTCCAAGGTCGAGGCCGTGCGCATCGCGACCGCGTCGGGCGTCGGCGTCGTCATCGCGAACGCGCGGCGGCCGAACGTGCTCGCCGAGATCGTGCGCGGCGACGTGGTCGGAACGTACTTCCCTCCACGCCGTGTTCGCGCGCCCTCGCGCAAGCTTTGGATCGCGTTCGCCCGAACCCCCCGTGGTACGATCTTCGTGGATTCCGGGGCGAAAGAGGCCCTTATCAACGGCGGGAAAAGCCTCCTCCCGGCAGGGGTGACCGGCTCTTCCGGCGACTTCGAGATGGGAGATGCCGTCGACGTGGCGGGGCCGGACGGCGCCGTCTTCGGCAAGGGACTCGTCAACTACGCGGCGAAGGAGATCCCGGACATCCAGGGACGGCGAACGCGCGAAGGTGGCCGCGAGGTGATCCATCGCGATTCGCTGGTGATTCTCTAAGACAGAGGAGCGCAACGAATGAGTGAAGTGCTGGAGATCGGCCGTCGCGCGAAGATCGCGGCGGCCGCGCTCGCGTCGTGCTCGACCGGCACCAAGGACGACGCGTTGCGTCGCATGGCCGGCGCTCTCGTGGAAAACTCCAAAGCGATCCTCGACGCCAACGCCGAAGACCTCCAGCGCGCGCGCGACGAAGGCGTCACCGGCGCGCTCATCGACCGCTTGACGCTCAACGAGGAGCGCATCGCGGACATGGCCGGCGCGTTGCGTCACGTGACGACGCTCGTCGATCCCGTGGGAGAGGTGCTCGGCGGCTGGACGCGTCCCAACGGCTTGCGCATCGCGAAGGTGCGCGTCCCGCTCGGCGTCGTCGGCATCATCTACGAAGCGCGTCCCAACGTGACGGTCGACGCCGCCGGGCTGTGCGTCAAGAGCGGCAACGCGACGGTCCTGCGCGGCTCGCGCACGGCGATCTCGTCGAACACCGTGCTCGCCGCGTTGCTGGACGCCGCGGGCGTCGAAGCCGGCCTGCCGCAACACTCCATTCAATTGATCCCCTCCACGGACCGCGAGAGCGCAAAGGAATTGATGCGCATGCGCGAGTACGTGGACGTGCTGATCCCGCGCGGCGGCGCCGACCTCATCCGCACGGTGGTCGAGGAGTCGCAAGTCCCGGTGATCGAGACCGGCGTCGGCAACTGTCACGTGTACGTCGACGCGAAAGCAGATTTGTTCAAGGCGCGCTCGATCCTTGTCAACGCGAAGACGCAGCGCCCCGGCGTGTGCAACGCGGCGGAGTCGCTGCTCGTGCACCGCCAGATCGCGCACGCGTTCCTGCCCGAAGCAGTCGCGGCGCTGCTGGAGCACGGCGTCGAGATGCGCGGCGACGAGCGCGTGCGCTCGTACTGCGACGTGGTCAAGCCGGCGACCGAGGAGGACTGGTCCGCCGAGTACCTCGACCTCATCATCGCGATCAAGGTCGTGGATTCGCTGGAGGACGCGATCGCCCACATCAACGCCTACGGAACGCGCCACACCGAGTCGATCGTCACCGAGGACTATTCCGCCGCGAAACGCTTCACCGAAGGCGTCGACGCGGCGTGCGTGATGATCAACGCCTCGACGCGATTTGCAGACGGCGGCGAGTTCGGGTTTGGTGCGGAGATCGGAATCTCGAACCAGAAGCTCCACGCGCGCGGCCCGATGGCGCTCGCGGAGCTCACGTCGTACAAGTACGTCGTCGAAGGAACGGGGCAGGTGCGCGAATGAGCAGGTTCGAAAGCGTGGAGGACGTGCGAGACCGGCTCGAGGCCGCGCGCTATCTGGCCGACGATTCCATCGCCACGATCGTGTTCCTCGCGGACCGGCTCGGCAAGCCGTTGCTCGTCGAGGGGCCGGCCGGAACCGGCAAGACCGAGCTGGCGAAAGCGGTCTCGTCGTCGCTCGACAGCCGCCTCGTGCGGTTGCAGTGCTACGAAGGCCTCGACGAAGCGAAAGCGCTGTACGAGTGGAATTACAAGAAGCAGCTCTTGCGCATCCAGGCCGAGCACGACCGCGAGATGAGCTGGGAAGAAGTGGAGACCAACATCTTCGGCGAGGAGTTCTTGCTGGAGCGTCCGCTGCTCGACGCGATTCGTCACCCCGAGCCGACCACGTTGCTGGTCGACGAGATCGACAAGGTCGACTTCGAGTTCGAAGGGCTGCTGCTGGAGCTCCTCAGCGATTTCCAGGTCTCGATTCCCGAGATGGGAACGATCAAGGCGCGACAGGTGCCGTTCGTGGTGCTCACGTCGAACAACAGCCGGGAGCTGTCGGAGGCGCTGAAGCGCCGCTGCTTGTACCTGTACCTCGATTACCCGGAGATCGAGCGCGAGAAGGCGATCGTGCTGACGCGCGTGCCGGAGATCACGGAAGTGCTCGCGGATCAGCTCGTGCGCGTCGTGCGCTCGATTCGCCAGATGGAGCTGAAGAAAGCGCCGTCGATCGCGGAGACGCTCGATTGGGCGCGCACGCTGCTGCACCTCGGCATCGCGTCGCTCGACGAGAGCGCGGCGCGACGCACGCTCAACGTCTTGCTCAAGTATCAGACCGACGTCGACAAGGTCGCGGCGCACCTCAAGATCCAGCCCAACCCGTCGAACAACTGACATGCTCGACCGCGTGCTGGAGTTCTCCCACGCGCTGCGAGATGCGGGCATCCCAGTTGCGATCAGCGACGACACGGACGCGTTGCGCGCGCTCGGCATCGTCCCGCTGGAGGATCGCGACGCGGTGCGCGCGGCTCTTGCCGCCACGATGATCAAGAGCCAGGCGCACCGCCCGGCGTTCGACACGCTGTTCGACTTGTACTTCGGTGCCGGGCGCGGCCCCGAGGCGCTCGAAGAGCGCGACGCCGGCGACGCTCCGCCGCCGGCCGATCCCGAGCAGTATCTCGAGGAGCTGTTCCAAGCGATGCTCTCCGGCGACGCCGCGGCGATTCGTGACCTCGCGCGGCGCGCCGTGTCGCAGTACGGGCGCGTGGAGGGAACCGGGTCCGGCAGCCCGTACTTCCAGTACCGCGTGTTTCGCGTCGTGGACGTGGACCGCATGCTCGCCCGCTTGATGCAAGAGATCGCGGAGCGCGAGCTGTCGCCGCTCGAAGAGCAGCTGTGGCGCGACGAGTTCGCCGCACGCATGAAAGCGTTTCGCGACGAGGTGGAGGGCGAGGTGCGCCGGCGTCTCGCGGAGCACCGCGGCGCCGAGCAGGTCGCGCGCCACGCGGTGCGGCCGCTGCCCGAAGACCTCGACTTCGTGCGCGCGACCGGCGAGGAGGTCGGACAATTGCGGCGCGCGATCCGTCCGCTCGCGCGCAAGCTCGCGTCGCGCATGGCGATGAAGCGCCGGCCCGGCCGCCGCGGCCGCCTCGACGTGCGCCGTACCGTGCGCCATTCGCTGTCCACCGGCGGCGTGCCGTTCGAGACGCACTACCGCCGCAAGCGCGTGCACAAGCCGGAGCTGTTCCTCGTGTGCGACATCTCCGGTTCCGTGGCGTCGTTCGCACGCTTCACGCTCATGTTCGTCCACTCGTTTCAGGCGCAATTCTCGCGCGTGCGCTCGTTCGTCTTCGTCGACACGCTCGACGAGGTCACGCACATGTTCGAGCAATCGGACTTCGTCGAGGCGATCGAGCGCATGAACCGCGAGGCGCACGTCGTGTGGCTCGATGGACACTCCGATTACGGCACGTCGCTCGAACGATTCTGGGAGCGGTACGGCACCGAGGTCGGCCCGCGCGCGTCGGTGGTGGTGCTCGGCGACGCGCGCAACAACTACCGCGGCAGCGCGGCGTGGGTGCTGCGCGAGCTGCGCAAGCGCGCGCGCAAGGTGTACTGGCTCAACCCCGAGCCGAAGCAGTACTGGGACACCGGCGACTCGATCGCAAGCGAGTACGCGCGCTTCTGCGACGACATGGCCGAGGTGCGCAACCTCCGCGGGCTGCAACAGTTCATCGAAAGGATGTAGATGCGCGTCCGCTACGGTCCGGCCGACTATCCGCTGGGCTATCGCATCTTGTGGATCCTGCTCGTGCCGCTCATCCGCCTGTACTGGCGGCTCCACGACACCGGACGGT
>JBIOWR010000012.1:0-16195 GCA_044868775.1 Actinomycetota bacterium | reverse complement strand
CACAAGGGTCCGGTGCGCACCAGGAAGAGATGACGAGCTATTACCGCGACGATCTCACCGGCTTGCCGGAGTGCCGCGTCGTCGCCGATCAGATCTGGCGCCGGGCGGGCCTCGCACCCGGCGACGTGCAAACGGCGATCATCTACGACCCCTTCACCCCGTTCGTGTTGATGCAGCTCGAAGAGTACGGCTTCTGCGAGCGCGGCGAAGGCGGCGCGTTCGTGCGTGAGAAGGGGATCGGTCCCGGCGGCGCGCTCCCGGTGAACACGAACGGCGGGCAGCTCGGCGAGGGCTACATCCACGGCATGAACGGCGTGAACGAAGCCGTGCGCCAGATACGCGGCACCGCGGCGAACCAGGTGGACGGCGTCGAGCACGTGCTCGTCACGAGCGGCGTGGGCGTGCCGACGAGCGCGATCATCCTTGGAAAGGGCTGAACCTCGATGGACTTCAAGGACTCCGTCGAAGAAGCAAAGCTGCGCGGCGAGGCGCGCGCGTTCTTGAGCGAGGCATTCCCGAGATGGCGTGCGTCCGCCGGCGAGCCCACCGTGTACGACACCGAGCTGATGCGGGGATGGCATCGCGTGATGTTCGACGCCGGATGGGGCGCGCCGCACTGGCCGCCGCAGCACGGCGGCAAAGGCTTCGGCCCGGTCGAGGCCACGATCTGGAACGAGGAGAAGGCGCGCGTCGGCGCCAACCTCCCGTTCAACATCGTCGGCTTCGGCATGGCCGGGCCGACGATCATCCTGCACGCGAACGACGAGCAGCAGCAGCGCTTTCTGCCGCCGTTGTTGCGCGGAGACGACGTGTGGTGCCAGCTGTTCTCCGAGCCGGGCGCCGGGTCGGACCTCGCCGGCCTGACGACGCGCGCGGAGCGCGACGGCGACGGCTGGATCGTCAACGGGCAGAAAGTGTGGAGCTCCAATGCGCACGAAGCGCGATATGCGATCCTGCTCGCGCGGTCCGACTTCGACGTGCCGAAGCACAAAGGGCTCGTCTACCTCGTCGCCGACATGCACGCCGACGGCATCGACGTGCGACCGCTGCGCCAGATGAACGGCGGCGCCGAGTTCAGCGAGGTGTTCCTCACCGACGTGCGCGTGCCCGACGCGAACCGCATCGGTGAGCCCGGGGACGGCTGGCGCGTCGCGATGACCACGCTCATGCACGAGCGCATGTCGATCGGCGCCGCCACCGCCGGCTTCACCTATCCGTTCGAACGCCTCGTCGCCGAGGCGCGCACCCGCACCGCCGGCACGCTCGTCAAGCGCGAGCTGGCGAAGGTCTACACGAACAACAAGATCCTGGAGCTGCTCAACGCGCGCGTGCTGTCGAAGCTCAAGAAGGGCGAGATTCCCACCGCGGAAGGCTCCATCCTGAAGCTCGCGCTCGCGAACCTGGTCACGCAATCCGCGGCGCTCGGCGTGCGCTTGCTCGAAGGCGACGGCATGGTGAGCGCTGAGGACGGCCCGCAACAGGCGTTGCTGCAAGCGCCGGCGTTTCACATCGGCGGCGGCACCGACGAGGTGCAGCGCAACCTGGTCGCCGAGCAGGTACTCGGGCTCCCGCGTGAACCGCGGCCCGACAAAGAGGTACCGTTCCGTACGATCGCTCGCTCATAGTCGTCGAGGAGGGCACATGCCGCTGAACACGTCGTTCGAAGGGCGCACGTTCTCAACGTCGGAGCCGTGGGAGGTGAAGGCCGACGAGATCCGTCAGTTCGCGGACGCGATCGGCGATCCCAACCCGGTGTACCGCGACGAAGCCGTTGCGAAAGAGGCGGGATACGAGACCGTCATCGCACCGCCCACGTATCTCACGAAGATGATGTTCATGCAAGATCCGGCGGTGTTCCTCGACCCCGAGCTGGGGCTCAACCTCGCGCTGATCGTGCACGGCGAGCAAGAGTTTCGGTTCGAGCGGCCGGTGAAGGCAGGCGACCGGCTCACCGGCACGCCGAAGATCACGAGCATCGCGGCGAAGGGCCGCAACGAGTACATGACGATCGACACCGAGATCAAGACGGAAACCGGCGAGCTCGTCTGCACGATGGGCAACACGATCGTGTCGCGCGGCACGGCAGCGGAGGCATAGTCATGACGGCAAAGGTGAAGGCGGTCGAGGTCAACGTCGGCGAGGAGCTGAAGCCCTGGAGCTATCACGTCGCGCGCGAAGACCTCGTTGCGTATGCGAACGCGTCGGGCGATCAGAACCCGATCCATCAAGACGAGAATATGGCGAAGATGGTCGGGCTCCCCGACGTCATCGCACACGGCATGCATTCGATGGCGAAGATCGGCCAGTACGTCACCGACTGGGCGGGCGATCCCGCGGCGGTGCTGCGTCTCAAGACGCGCTTCACGAAGCCGGTGATCGTGCCTTCCGAAAGCGGCAACGACGTGACGATCGCCGGTGTCGTGGAGCGGTTGCAGGGAACCGTTGCGACGCTGCGCGTCACGTCGACGACGCCCGACGGCGTTGGCGTGGCTGAAGCCGAGGCCGACGTGCAGCTCGCCTAAACGCTTGGAGGCGTTTCCATGGTCGAGAAGACGATCACGCTCACCGGCACGTCGCCGAACGGAATCCAGGAGGCGGTGTCGCTCGCGCTGGCGCGCGCCGGCGTCACGATCCAGGGATTGCGTCGTGCACGCATCCGCGACGTGCGCATGGAGCTGAACGCCGACGGCTCGGTCACCAAATGGGTCGTCGACGTCGACATCACGTTCGAGGTCAAAGAGCAGTTGCACGGATGAGTTCCTCCTCGAAAGCAGGGCCGCTGGAGGAGATCGCGCCGAAGCTGTGGCGCGTGCCGGTGCCGCTGCCGCAGTTCTCCGGCGCGGAGCACGCGTTCGTGGTAAACGCATACTTCATCGGCGGCGAGCGGTGGGCGATGGTCGATACGGGCTTGACGAGCACGGAAGCGATCGCCGCGTTGGAGAACGGGTTGTCCGTCGCCGGGTTGCGATGGCCCGATCTGGAGCTGGTTCTCATCACGCACTACCACCCGGACCACTACGGCCTGTCGGCGCGTGTCCGCGAGCTGACCGGCGGCGAGGTCATGATCCACCGGCGCGACGTCGAGTTCGTGTTCCGCTCGATGTTCTCGCGCGGAGGGTGGGAGCGGTTCATCCCGATGCACGGCGGTCCGGAGATCGACATGGGCTCGCCGATGTTCAGCCACGTGCCCGGCTTCGATCCCGCGGCGCCGGGTGCGTACCTCGAAGACGATCAGGTGCTCGACCTCGGCGGCCGTTCGTTGACCGTGATGCACACGCCCGGTCACGCGCCGGGACATTGTTGTTTTGCGATGCCAGAGGAGGACATGATCCTCACCGGCGACCACGTGCTGCCCAAGATCACGCCGCACGTCGGCTACTTCCCCGGAGGAGACGAGGATCCGCTCGGCGCATACTTGTCGTCGCTGGAGCGCATCGCCTCGTCGCCGTATCGCTTGGCGTTGCCCGCGCACGGCGACCCGTTCACCGATCCCGCCTCCCGCGCGCGCCGCATCATGCGCCACCACGATTTCCGCATGAAAGCAATCGCCGACGCGATCCGCGCGCGCCCGATGACGGCGTGGGACATCGTGCCCGAGCTGTTCGGCCGCGACCTCCCCGAGATCCACTACTTCGCCGCGCTGTTCGAAGTGCTCGCGCACCTCGAATACGGCCGCCGCAAGGACCTCGTGGTCTCGGATGAGTCCGGCGAACGCGTGATGTGGCGCGCTGCCGTGCGATAGAGAGCGTACGAACCGGTACAGGGAAGCCGCTTACGTCTGCCGGCGTTCGTAGGCGTCGGCGCCGATCTTGCGGAAGTCCCAGGTCGTGATGCGCTCGGGTGTCATCTTCAGCCATTGATGCGACTTCAAATCCGGGATCTCGGCCCCGTTGAAATACTTGCGCCCGAACTCGGTGCGCACCAACGGCAGCGACGCGTCGTCCGGTGAAACCGACACCGGCCGCCCGTACAGCACCGCGCCGCGGAGCTCGAAGTAGTCGTGCCCGGTGTCGATGCACAGCGCGACGCGTGAGCCGGCGGACAGGTCGCGGCTGCGGCGTGTCTTGCGCAAGCTGTTGATCCACACGGCGCCGTCGTGCCACACGAACCACAAGGGAACGACGTGCGGCTCGTCGCCGGAAACAGAAACGGTTCCGACGCGCATCGTGCGCTCCGTGGTCAACAGCTCGTGGAGCTCGTCCTCGGACAAGCGCAACGCGCCGCGTGCGATGGGCATCGAAGCAAGCGTACACCGCGAACGTTTGCCAGACGCAAGCGTGCACCGCTACGTTGCCGCCCCATGGCGAAGGTGAGCTTCGAGGCGGAATTGGAGCCGGCGGGCCGCGGCGGTCATTGGGTGACGGTTCCGGACGACGTCGTGCAAAAGCTCGGTGGCAAGGGACGCACCCCGGTCAGGGCAAACTTCAACGGCGTCCCCTATCGCGGCTCGGTCGTGAAGATGGGAGGCGCGTTCCGCCTCGGCGTGCTCCAAGACGTGATGACGCAAGCGAACGTGCGAGCGGGCGACACCTTGAGCGTCGAGGTCGAGAACGACGATGCGCCGCGCGAGGTCGAGGTTCCGCACGACCTGGCGAAAGCGATTGCGAAAACGAACCTCACGAACCTCTGGGAGGAGATGTCGTTCTCCCATCGCAAGGAGTACGCGCGTGCCGTCGACGAGGCAAAGAAGCCGGAGACGCGCACCAAACGCATCGACCAAGCGATCGCCGAGCTGCGAAGGCGCGCCGAGTCGAAGCACTGATCGCGAAACGGTAGGCTCGCGTCCATGTCGTGGATGGACGATGAGCCGGTTCGCGGATCGTTTCCTCCGGTGGAGCTTCTCGCGCTGCCGGGCATCGAGCGCGTGTTCCCGCGCGTGCGCGACCTGACCCCGCCGCCGCCCACGCACCACCTCGTCGGGATGCGGCCGACCGACGGCGGCCTGGGCTGGTCCCAGTTCGAGATGCCGGCGCACCCGTGGCTGCAAACCTCCGCGGGGATGTTCCTCGCCGGCACGGCCGCGCTCGTCGCCGACGCTCCGCTCGGCGCCGCGATCCTGTCCACGCTCGAGCCCGGCGTGTTCGGCGTGACGTCCGAGCTGTCGATGAGCTTCCTCCGCCCGGCCGGCGTCGAGAGCCAGACCCTGAAAGCGCGCACGAAGGTGATCGACGTCGGGCGCACGCTCGGCCTCTCCGAAGCCACCGTGGAGGACGCGAACGGCAAGCTCCTCGCGCACTCCACGTCGCGCTATTACCTGCGCAGCTTCGACATAAACGGCATGAAGAAACCCGAGCCGGTGCCGACACCAACGTACGACACACCCGACCCGTATCAGCGCCCGCTCACGGTTCCGGTGCAGCCCGACCTGTTCCTGGAGATGAGCGGCCTCGATTACTTCCGCGCGGTTGCGAAGGGAGCGCTGCCGCCGTCGCCGTTCGCCGAGCTGTTCGGCATCGTCGCGCGCGACGCCGACGAGGGACGCGTCACGAGCACGGTGCGCGCGAGCAAGTGGCTGCTGAGCCCGGCGCGCACGATCTACGGCGGCATCCTCGCGTACCTCGCCGACGCGGCGATGACGGCGGCCGTCGGGACGCTCCTTCCGAAGGCGAGCTCGTGCGCGACGCTCGACTTCAAGATCTACTTCCTGCGTCCCGGCATCGCAGACGATCGCGAGCTGACGATCAACGGCTCCGTGGTGCACAAGGGCAAGACGATCGCCGTGACGCAAGCCGAGATCCTCAACGCGGACGGCAAGGCGATCGTGGTCGCGTCGGGCTCGTCGATGATGCTGCCGGGAAAGCCGTGGCGCTCGGTCGCGGTCGCCGACGAGGTCACGGCGGACGAGGACTAGCGGCGACCCAAACGCAGGATCGCTCCACCCAAGACGGCGGCGAGCACAGAGCCGAACACGATCGCGATCTTCGCCTCCTCGATCAACCGCTCGTCGGTGAACGCGAGGCTCGTGATGAACAGCGACAGCGTGAAGCCGATGCCGCCGAGCGCCGCCATCCCGAGGACCGACGGACGGTCCACGCCGCCCGGCAGCCGGCCGCCGAATCGCCGCGCGAGGTATGCGAAGCCGTAGATACCGAGCGCCTTGCCGAACACCAGCCCGGCCACGATCCCGATCGCGACCGGCGAGGTCAACGCGCGCCGCGTCTCGCCGACGCCGAGCGCGACGCCCGCGTTCGCGAGCGCGAACAGAGGGAGCACGACGTAGCTCGTCCACGGGTGCAGGACGTGCTCCAAACGATCCGTGACCGGCTCCATCTCGGCGCCGTCGCGACGGCGACGGCCGGGCCGCGCGCGCGCCATCAATCCCAGCGCGACGCCGGCGATCGTTGCGTGCACACCCGAATGGAACACCGCCAGCCACACGCCGATGCCGAGCGCCACGTATGCCGGCGCGAAGTACACGCGCATCCCGCGCAACGCGAGGATCGCCAGCGACAACGCGACTGCGACGCCGACGGCGGGCCACGTGATCGCTCCCGAATAGAACAACGCGATGACGATGATGGCGCCGATGTCGTCGACGATCGCCAGGCTGAGCAGCATCACGCGAAGGTGCGGCGCTGCGTGCGCGCCCACGAGTGCGAGCGCGCCGAGGGCGAACGCGATGTCGGTGGCCATCGGGATGCCCCACCCGCGCGCCGCCTGGCCCGACGTATTGAAAGCGAGATAGATCAGCGCCGGCAGCACCATCCCACCGAGCGCGGCGAACGCGGGAACGAATGCCTTGCGCGCGGTGTTCAGCTCGCCGCGCACGATCTCGCGTTTGATCTCCAGGCCGACGACGAAGAAGAACACCGCCATCAACGCGTCGTTGACCCAGTGGCGCAAGTCCTCGGCGATCGTCGCGCGGCCGAAGCCGATCTCGAGCGTCGCGTCCCACACGCGGTCGTACCAGTCCTGCCACGGCGAGTTCGCCCACGCGAGGGCGACTACCACGGCGGCGAGGAGGACGACGCCGCCGCCCACCTCGGTCGCGAGGAACTCGACGAGTGTTGCGCGCGTGTGGTTGCCGCGTTCAGCCATGACGCTCCCAGATCAAATGAGAAAGGGCCCCACAGGCTAATCGTGGGGCCCTTCGCGCCTCAAACGGTTTACGTGACGAAGTTCACGATGGCGTAGCGTGTCGACCGATCCGGCAGCACCAGCACGAACTTCCAGCACCCGAGCATCGACTTCGACGACTGTGCCGTGAAGACGAACTGATGGTTGCCGGTGTCGTACCGGAACGCCGGTTGCGATTGCGCGCGCACCGGGTTGCCGGTCGTCGACGCCGGCACGTTGCAGTCGTTGAGCTTGATCCAGTACGGGTTGCTCGGCTGCGAAACGCCCGACGGCAAGGCGGGATCGCGCAAGCCGTTGTACACGCTCGTGCTCGTGACCTCGTTGCCGTTCGGGTCGAACAGCCGCCACTTGAACGGGTTGCTGTTGCCGGCCTGGCTCGTGTTGATCTCCGGCGGGTTCGAGATCGGCGAGAACCATCCTTCGAACCTGTACGCGACGACGTCGTAGGACACGCTCGCCACCTTCACGCGTCCGGCATTGTCCGTCGCCGTGACCGTGAACGTCTTCGTGCCGGACGTCGACGTATCGATGGGCGAGCCGTTCGCAACCGTCCCGACGCACGACGCGATGCCCGAGCCGGAATCCGCGCACGAGTACGACGCGTTGACCGTGGAGTTCAGCACGTACGACGCGCCGTCCACCGGCGTCGTGATCGTCACCGTGGGATCGACCGTGTCGGCCACGGTGTAGTTGACCGTGCTTTGCGCGACGTTCCCGGCGTCGTCGGTCGCCGTCACCACGAACGAGTTGGGCCCGAGCGTCGTCGTGTTGATGTTGCTGCCGTTCGGCACGGTGCCCACGCACGACGCGATGCCCGAGCCGCTGTCGGCGCAGGTGTACGACGCCGCAACCGCCGACCCGAACTCGTACGTGGTCGCCGTCGGCGACGTGATCGACGCGGTCGGGTTGCCGGTGTCGACGACGGTGTAGTTCACCGTCACGTCGCCGCTGCCCTGACCGGCCAGGTCGGTGGCCGACACGGTGAACGACTTGGTGCCGATCGTCGACGTGTCGATCGCTGCTCCGTTCGCCACCGTGCCGGTGCACAACGCGATGCCGGAGCCGACGTCCGCGCACGTGTACGCGGCGTTGACCGCGGAGCCGACCTCGTACGTCGTGGCGGAAGGCGTCACGATGTTCACCGTCGGCGCGTCGGCGTCGATCAGCACGGTCTTGCTCGCGCTGAGGAACATCCCTGCGCCTGTGCTGTCGTAACCGCGCGCCTGGATCAGGTGCTGGCCGGTACCCGACAGCGTCTCCGCGCCCGTGTACGCCTCGAACGCGCCGCCGTCGACGCTGATCTCGAGCGGCACGCCCGCGGGGCCGGTGACCGTTGCGGTCACGTCGCCGAGGAACCACTGCCCGGCGCCTTGCGTGCCGGTGGTGTGGATCTGCAGCCCGCCGGTGCCGCCCGATGCCGGGATCGGCGTGATGGCGTCGCCCTTGTTCGCCCAGTAGCCGACGCCCGCGTCGCTCACCGCCTGCACGAGCACGTCGCGCAAGTCGACGTCCGACGGCACCTCGGCCGTGCCGGTCCAGAAGTCGGAGCCGGTGCCGGTGCGCTGCAAGTCGACGAACACGCCGTCGATCAGCACGCCCACGCGCTTCACGGCGTTGTCGCCGCCGTTCGTGCGCACCGTCAGGAACAGGTGCGTCGCGTCGGCGTACTGCGACGTCACGCGGAGGATGCGCGGAGCATCGCCCTCGACCGTGGAGTAGTACACCTTGCCCGTCACGCGGTTGCGCAGGAGCAGGTCTCCCTTCACCGTCGCGGCGTTCGGCTGCGACGTCGCCATGAAGCGCGCCGGCCACAGCACGAGGTTGTCGGTGTCGCCGAGCGAGGTGATCGCGCCGGGAGCGGTGGGGAAGGCACCGTTGCGCTGCTGCTCCGGGCGTGCGGCGTCGTACTCGGTGCCGGCGAACACGGGGTCGAATTCCGCGACGCCCGAGGTCTGGTAGCCGGTGACGAACAATCCCACCGCACGGTGATCCGGGTTGGCCGTGTCGGTGTTCGTGACGTCGAACCCGCCTTGCGGCACGATCGGGCGAGCGTTCTGCGCGAGCGTGTTGCCGTCGAGCGCGTAGTACGAGCCCTGTCCCAGCACCGCCGTCTCGTCGAACGTGAGCGCGCCCGAGTCGAACGGCCGCACGAGCATGCCGGTCACCGGGTCGGTCGCGAGCGGCGTGCCCGCGTCGGGCATCGCCACGAATGCCGCCGACGCGGCGGTCGCGGACGTGGGAGCGATCCCGAACATCGGCAAGCCGTACAGGATCGCTTCCTGCAACGCCTTCTCGTCGTACGCCGCGTACATCCCCATGTGGTTGAGGAAGTAACTCTGCTTCGCGGCGACGAACGCATCGCCGGCCGGCTGCGTGCCGTCGAGCCCTTCGGCGAATAGCTGCATCAACCGCTCGGAGAACGCGACGGTCGCCGTGTCGCCGTATCCGAAGCTGCTGTTCGCAACCAGCAGCGCTTGCTTCTTCGAGAACGCTTGCGCCCAGTCGTTCAGCCGCTCCAGCTGATCCGCGGTCGGCGAGCCGACGGTGCCGTCCGGCAAGTTCATGCCGAAGTGGCAGCCGACGCTGAAGATGATGCGTCCCGCAGGCAGCACGTTCGACGTGACGTCGGCGGTCCTGAACAAGTCGCTCTCGGTGTTGGCGAAGTTCTCGTTCGCCGCGAGGAAGCGGTAGTTGTCGGCGTGCCCGTTGATCGCCGCGACGTCCGGCGGCGCGGACGGCGCCGGGTTCGGCTGCGCGCACGAGCCGGACGCGGCGGGACCGAACAGGCCGTCGATCAAGTTCTGGCGCGTCCAGGTCTCGCAGATGAGCGTGGCGACGTTCGCGCTCCCGCGCGAGACGGCGAGCGCGCTCGCCGTCTCGGTCGCGGCGTCCGACGCGAAGTCGTACCCGGTGACGAGCGCGGTCTGGCTCGAGACCGGCGCGTCCGCGAGTCCGCCGCTCAATTCGTACGCGCTCAGCAACCCTTCGATGTCCGCCGGCGTCTCGACGAGACGGCCGACGGCCCACTCTGGCACGTACACGAGACGGCCATCGACGGTGAACGGCTCGTCGGTGGCGTACACGTCGTCGCTCAAGTAGTGACCGGTCGCGGCCGCGCTCGTGATCGCCGTGTTGTTCTGCGCCGCGAGCAGCGCGCCGGTGTACTCGCGCTCGTTCGCGATCAGCGTGGAGTCGGCGACGCGCAAGCTCGGGATCGCTTCGTCGTTGCCTGCGATCACGACGTACTGCAGACCGGGGTTGGAAGCGCGAACCGAAGCAACGAGCTGCGCGGTCTCGTTGGCGAGCGCGTTGGCCGCCGGCACGCTGCACGGGTTCGCGTCCCACGCGGTGTACGCGGATGCAACGTCGGCGTCGCTCTCGATCGGGTACACGACGCCGTCGACGTCCGGGCGCGCCGCGAACGATTGGAGATGGGACATGAGCGACGACACGTCGCCGTACATCGCTCCCAAACGTTGCTGGTTCACGAGGAGGAGCGTCTTGAACGACGACGGCAGCGCCGGCGCGCTCCCTGCGGTTCCGCCGCTGTACGTGCGCGGCGTACACGCCGGCAGCGGCGTCGGCGGCGTGACCACGGTGCTCAGCACGTACGAGTGCGGCGACGTGGAGCCGTTGTAGCCCCAGACCTTCAGCGTGAGGTAGCCGGTCTCGCCGCCCGCGGTCGTCGCTTCGACCGTCTCGTCGCTCGAGCCGCGCGTCGCGGAGAAGCCCTTGAGCGGGAAGTCCTTGAGCGGCGCCGCGACCGGCGAGTCTTGCAACGCTTCGGCCGTGGACGTCTCGGTCCCGGCGACGACGGAGCCGGGATCATCCAGCGCGAAGCCCTTCAGGGGGAAGCCCTTCAGCGGCGCGCCCTGTGTGGTCTCGTCGGTCTCGGGCCCGTACAGCGCCATGTCGAGGTCGGCGGCCGGCGTGTCGCTGCCGAACAGCGTGAGCGACACGGTCACGCGGCATCCCGGCTGCGCGGAGCCGGTCGCGTTTAGGGCGCAACCCGCTCCGGCCGGAACGGGGATGCGGTAGTAGTCGACGTCGGTCGCGCTAGAGACGTGGCCGAGTCGCTTCGCGTGCAACGCGAGGACCGGACCGGTGAGCGGGTCGTCGTTGGCCTGACCGCTCAACGTCTCGGTGTCCACGACGCGCACCGCGGCTTGGTTGTTCGCCGGCGTGGTGTCCACGTTGCCGAACTCGTCCACGGCGTGCGCCGAGATCGTCGAGCCGGCGATGCCGAGGTCGAGCCCCGGACGCAAGGTGTAGCGCAGCGCGAGCGAGGTTCCCGGCGGGACGATCTGCGTCGGCGACCACGTGAGCCTGCCGCCGTTCATCGACGGCTCGCCGATCGGTACGAAGGTTCCGCCGGCGGGGTTCGCGACCTGCGACGTGCCGGGTACGAGCAAGAAGCCCGGCGGCGGCACGACGGAGATCTGCGGGTCCACGACCGGCGCGACGCCGTTGCTCGTGAGCGTCAGCGTGTTCACCACGTTCTCGCCGCTCGTCGACAGCGGGAACAGCGGCGCGCGCCCGAGCGGCAGCGCGCTCACCGGCCACGTGTCGCGATCGCCGAGCGCGCCCATCAAGTAATCGCCGAGCGTCGTGTCGCCGAGCGTCGCGTCGCGGTCGACGAGGTTGGCGACGAGGTCGCCGAACGTCGGGCCGGTGTCTCCGCCGACGATCTTGTTCTGCTCCTCGGCGTCGCCGAGCGTCACGCACGCCGCGCACGACGGATCGACGAACAAGCTCGGCGTCGTCAGGTCGGTGAGCAGCCAGGTGCGCGCGGGCGTCTGCCTGATCTCGAACTCGCTCAGCCGCACGTGCAGCAGCGGACTGTCGGCGAGCGCCATGTCGCGGAACGGCAGCAAGCTCCACGGGATGTCCGCGTCGACTCCGTGCAGGATCACGTCGACGAGCGACATCGACGCGTCGATGCCGTACGTGCCGCAGTCGTAGCCCTGCACGGCGAAGAACGTGCACCACGCCGTTCCACCCGGACCGGGGTTCGCGAGACCCGTCAGAGGGATCTGCGCGGTCGCGACGGCGCCGAGCGTGATGTCGCGCAACGGGCTGTGCTCGAAGTCGACGTTGGCGACGGGGACGTCGGGCGCCGGCTCGAGCGAGAGCACTTGCCACAGCGTCAACGTTTGCGTCGGCGTGTTCTCGTAGATCGTGCCGGCGAGGACCGCCTCCCATCCACCGACGATCGGCACGTCCGACAGCTTGATGTTCCGCAACGCGTTCTCCGATGCGTCGCCGAAGAACCCCTTCAACGGGAAGCCCTTGAGCGGGAAACCCTTCAGGGGGAAGCCCTTGAGCTGGAAGCCCTTGAGCGGGAAGCCCTTGAGCGGCGTCGACTCGGTGCCGGTCGCCGCGAACCCGATCGACTCGGGCGAGAAGCTGTTGAGCGGGAAGTCGTACGAGCCGGCCGCGAGCTGCGTCTTGTCCGCTGCGAGCGACAGCGTCATGCCCGCCGCGCCACAGAACACCGCGGTTCCTGCCGCCGACGCGT
Source organism: Actinomycetota bacterium (assembly GCA_044868775.1). Lineage (GTDB taxonomy): Bacteria > Actinomycetota > AC-67 > AC-67 > AC-67 > JBIOWR01. Next base: position 3,600 of record JBIOWR010000012.1, on the reverse strand, counting down.
TGTTCGTCTCGTTGCTCTCGGCGACCACCGCCGTGTCGTCCACGATCATGCCGACGTACGCGCGACCCTCCGGCCAGCTCGCCGGGAACGCGCCGGTGAGGCCGGCGACTGCGGCGGAAGCGCCTCCGGCAAGGTTCGTGACCGATGCGCCGCCAATCACCGTGTTCGCCGCGGTGATGGTGGCGTCGCTCGACGCGTACACGCCGACGTGGAACGTACCCGACGCCACATTGCCGCCGTTGGTCACCGTCGCCGACACCGGGAACGACTTCGTGTTGCACACCACGCGCGGCACCGACGAGATGGCGCCGGTGAGATCGAGCAACGGGCTATACGTGCGGAAGCCGAAGTCCGCGTTCGCGCCCATGTTGCCGAGGCCCTTGGTGAAGTTCGTCGTGCCGGCCGGATACTTGTCCGGGAACGACGGATCACACGGGTTGCCTGTGCAGTCGGCGCGCCACTTCAGCGATTGCTGCGACGTGGGAATCTCGAGCACGTATTTCTGTCCCGGTGTCGTCGCCAGCGCGGAGAGGTCCACGTGCACGAACCCGATGCCGCTCTGTGCGGTCGTGACGACTTGCTGATGGAGATACGTCGGACGGTTCGCGTTCGCGTTGCCCTGATAGATGTTCAGCGCGAACGTAGCGCCGCCGTTGTTGAGGTCGAGACAGAGATCGACGGACTGAAGGCTCGTGCGCGACGGAACGAACTCCTGACGCAAGGTCTGGTTGGCGTTCTTGAAGCCCGGGAAGTTGTCCACGTTGCACGCCGGGTCGCCGGTGAGGAACTGATCGAGCGAGCCGTGCGCCGACGCCGGGGGAACGGGCAGCGCGAACAGCGCGGTCGTGAGCACGAGCGCGAGGGTGATCGTCAGCGAGATCCTGCGTCTGAGAGTCGGAGAAAAAAGGTAAAGCGAACGGTGCCGGACGAATCTCCCCCGCATGCGGTCCCCTTCCCCCACGGCATCACCGCGTCGTGATGCTCGGCGCCCCTTAGCGGTTCCCCTCGGGCGTGATTCTCTCGCCCCGATCAAGCAAGGGTCAATGCTAACAACTTCCTATGCAAGGGAGTGTGAGCACCACCACAGTGGCGGGGAGATCTACCAAACACCCCCAAACGTGGACGAAAGTGCACCCTCGGAGTCCGGAGGCGCGCGCGGTACACTGGCCGGCGAGGGCAAACGCTTCGGGAGTGGGGGACAGTGGACGCGGCGATCTTTACTCCGTACCTGCCGCGCATCCTCGTCGACTGGCAGCTGGAGCAGCCGCGCGCGCACACGCGCACACTCGGCGGCTCGATGGCGTTCGTCGACATCTCCGGTTTCACCAAGATGTCCGAGCGCCTCGCCAAGAAGGGAAAGGTGGGCTCCGAAGAGGTCACCGACGTCCTCAACACCACGTTCTCGCGCCTGCTCGCGCTCGCGTACGAGAACGGCGGCAGCTTGTTGAAGTTCGGCGGCGACGCGCTGCTGCTGTTCTTCCAGGGCATGAACCACGAAGCCCGCGCGTGTCACGCAGCGGTGGGCATGCGCGGACGGTTGCGCGACGTCGGCCGCATCCCGACGTCGGCCGGTCTCGTGCACCTGCGCATGTCGATCGGCATCCACAGCGGCGACTTCAACTTCTTTCTCTCCGGTGAATCGCACCGGGAGCTGATCGTGACCGGCCCGGCCGCGAGCGAGACGGTTCACATGGAGCACAGCGCGACCGCCGGCGAGATTCTCATCAGCGCCGCGACCGCTGCGAGCGTGGAGCCCCGGCTTCTCGGGGAATCGCGAGACGGAGGCTTCCTGCTCCGCGGGAGCCCGGCGCCGCCGCGGTTGCCCGCGCCGGCGCCTCCGGTCGACGCCGGCCGCCTCGACCTCTCCGGCTTCGTTCCCGAGGCGATCCGCGCGCACCTTCGCGCCGGCGGCGGCGAGGAGGAGCACCGTCAGGTGACGATCGCGTTCATCCAGTACGGAGGCATCGACGAGATCATCGCGGCGGAAGGAACAGGCGGAGCGCTGCAACGCCTCGACGCGCTCGTGTGCGCGACGCAATCCGCCGCGGCGGAGTACGGCGTCACGTTCCTCGCGACCGACATCGACGGCGACGGCGGCAAGATCATCCTGATCGCCGGCGCGCCGCAAGCGTCGCCGAACGACGAGGAGCGCATGTTGCGCACCGTGCGCGCGATCGGCGACGGCGAGTACGGGTTGCGCATCAGGATCGGCGTGAACCGCGGGCACGTCTTCGTCGGAGACGTGGGTCCCTCGTACCGCCGCACGTACACCGTCATCGGCGACGACGTGAACCTCGCGGCGCGCTTGATGGCGAAGGCGGACCCCGGCGCGATCCTCGCGACCAACGACGTGCTGCACCGCTCGCACACGCTGTTCGAGACCGAGCAGCTCGAACCGTTCACGGTGAAGGGAAAGGCGCATCCGATCACCGCGTTCCGCGTCGGCGCGGTACGCGGCGCGCGCAAGGAGGTCGAGGAGTTCCACCTGCCGCTCACCGGGCGCGAGACCGAGCTGGCGACGCTGCTCGAAGCAGTCGCGACCGGGTCCGCGGGAGCGGGCGAGCTCGTGCAGATCGTCGGCGAGGCCGGCATCGGAAAGAGCCGCTTGATCGAGGAGTTCCGCAGCTGTACCGACGTGCCCGTATTCGCGGCAGGAGGCGAACAGTACGAGACCTCCACGCCGTACTTCGTGATGCGCGCATTGCTGCGCGCGATCGCCGTGATTCCGGATGCGGCGTCGCCGTCCGACGCCGGCAAGCTGCTGGCCGCGCACGTCGCGCAGATCGCGCCTGCGCTCGAGCCGTGGCTGCCGTTCCTCGCGATCCCGTTCGACGCTGTGGTCGCCGACACGCCGGAGGCCTCGGCGATCGCCGCGGAGTTTCGCGCGGAGCGGTTGCGGCGCACCGTGCTCGACTATCTCGAAGCACGCCTCACGTCGCCCGCCGTGCTCGTGATCGAGGACGCGCAATACGTGGACGAAGCGTCGGCCGACATCATCCATCACGTCGCGCGCAACCTCGCCGACCACCCGTGGACGATCGCCGTCGCCGGGCGGCTCGAAGGCGGTGGGTTCATGCTCGACCCGGCGCTCGGCGTGACGACGATCGCGCTGGAGCCGTTGAGCGTCGAGGACGCCGCGCGCCTTGCGTCGTCGGCGTGGGAGGAGCTGCTGCCGCAGCAAGCGCAGATGCTCGCGGAGCGTTCCGGCGGTCACCCGCTGTTCCTGAAAGAGTTGCTCGCCGCGTCCGCGTACGGCGAAGCCGTCGAAGGGCTGCCGGACAGCATCGAGGCCGTCGTGACCGCGCGCATCGACCGCCTCGCTGCCGTCGATCGCGCAGTGTTGCGTCACGCGTCGGTACTCGGCCCCGCGTTCCCGATCGATCATCTCGCCGCGCTCGGGCACGAGGACGATCTCGCCGACCCCGTGTTGTGGGACCGCCTCGCCGAGTTCATCGTGCGCGCGAACGGCACCGCGCGCTTCCGTCAAGCGCTGTTCCGCGACGTTGCGTACGAGGGACTTCCGTTCCGGCGCCGGCGCGAGTTGCACGGAATGGTCGGAGAGACGCTCGAGCGCGGCGCCGCCGATCCCGAGGAGCACGC
>JBIOWR010000011.1:0-5423 GCA_044868775.1 Actinomycetota bacterium | reverse complement strand
CCCCCCCCGCCGCGTTCGCCTCCTTCAGCTGATCGAGAAAGGCCTTCGCCACGTCACACCTTCTCGATGAGGGCTTCGCCCATGATGCCGGTCGGTTTCACCACGAGGATCACGATGAGCGCGATGAACACGATGGCTCCCGTCCATTCGCCGGCGCCGAGGAACGTTGCCATCTGCTCCACGAGACCGATGGTCATGCCGCCGACGAGCGCCGCGCGCGTCGAGCCGATGCCGCCGACGACCGCGGCGATGAACGCTTTCAACCCGACGATGGTTCCCATGTCCGAGGACACGAAGATGATCGGCGCGAGCAGCCACCCTGCGATGCCGCCGAGCAACCCCGCGACGAGGAACGAGTACCGAACCATGAACGAGGTATCGATGCCCATGAGCGACGCCGTCGCCTTGTCGTGCGCGGTCGCGCGCAAGGCGCGCCCGAGCTGGGTCTTGGAGTGCAGCACCTCGAGCACCAGCGCGAGGCCGACGCCCACGACGAGAACGAGGTACTGCTGCGGCGAGAGCTTGAAGATCGTGGACTCGCCGCCGATCGCGGTGATCACCGGCTCGACCCGCTTCGCCTGCTCGCCGAACAGGTTGCGTCCCAGCTCGACGAGGAACAGCGACACGCCGAGCGTCGTGAGGATCCATCCGATGTTGGTGTTGGGATCGAACTTTCCGAGCGGCGCGATGGCGATGAGGTACACGAGGATGCCGGCGATCGTGGCGCCGATCGCAGCGAGCAGCAGCGCCATCGGCCACGGCAACCCCAGATATTGCGAAGAGATCGCGAAGAAGTAGATGTACGCCCCGACCATCATCACTTCGCCTTGCGCGAAGTTGATCATGCGCGTGGTCATGTAGATGATCGAGAACGCGATCGCCAGCAGCGTGTAGATCCCGCCGTTCGCGAGGCCGGCGAGGATTGCTTGCAGGAATCTCTCCATGGCTCTCCTAGTGGATCTTGCACGCGTTCGTCAGGCGGAATCCGTACGGCGCGCTCGAGTCCGGCACCTTGGTGCAGTGCGTGCCGTATCCCTCCTTGAGGAAGATGTCGCCGTACCGCTTCTTGTGCTTGCGCAGCAACGCTTCCTGGTTGAAGCGCGCGAACAACGTCGGGCCGACGTACCCCGGCGGGAAGAACTCCTTCCATTCCTTGCCGAGCTGATACGGAGGGTTCGTCTGCACTGCGCTCCCGCGCTCGAGCGTGATCCCGACCATGTCGGCCTTCTCGATCGAGATGTGGCGCGTCGGCGAGAACGTGTGCGGAGCGATGGAGGAGAAGTACACGCCGCCGTCGCTCTCTGTTCCCTCCAGCGCAGCGATCACCTTTTCGGCGTCGGTGCTCTGCGCGCTCTCGAACGCGTGCGCGAGCAAGTACACGGCGTCGGCGGGGTTGTTCTCGCCGCCGGTCGGCTGCGTGCCGAACCGCTTCTTGAACAGCTTCACCGCTTCCTGGAAGTCCGGCACGAACCCGATGCCGCCCATGTACCAGTACGACATCGTGCCGACGCGCGCCGCGTCACCCGCGAGCACCGCGAACGTGCGCTCCGCAGCGCCGCCTTCGAATCCGATGATTTGCGGATGCCACCCCGGCCCGCGCAACGCGCGCTGGTGGTCGATGTACACGGCGTCGAGGCGCTTCAGCGATTCCAGCGCGTGAGCGGTGTCGCCGGCGATGCCCCAGATCAGTTGCACGTTCGGACGTCGCGCCTGGGCGCGCGAGAGCTGCGCGGTCATGTCGACGTCGCCGACGTTGTACTGCTCGCTCGACGACAGCGACAGCCCGAGCCGCGACAACGTCTCGCCCACGAGGCGCTTTCCTTGCGCGCCGACCGCCGTGTTGTCGCCGAGATAGCCGAACGTGCGGTAGCCGCGATCCTGCGTGGCGTACTCCTCGAGCGCGATCTCGATGCCCCACTTGTCGGGCGGGAACATCTGGAACAGCTGCTTGTAGTCGGTGCGCGGGTAGAGCTGGTCGACGGAGTACAGGTCGCCGTACGCGGCGATGCACGGAATGTTGTACTGCTGTATGAGCTTCTTGCACGCATAGATGTCGTCGTACAGCCCGGCGAAGATCAACCCTTTGATGTCGTAGCGCGTGATCATCTCTTGCAACGCCGACACCGCGACCTGCGCGGAGAGGTTGTCGTCGCGCTTCACGAGGTTGAGGCGCACGCGGCGGCTCCCGATCTTGATGCCGCCGACCGTTTGCTGCTGGTACTTCTTGAAGTCGGGGAACTCGTCTGTCTTCGGCCGCTCCGGCATCCCGTGCTGGTTTATCTGCTCGACCGCGAGGCCGGCTCCGTGGTCGACGAGCTTGCCGACGAACGCACCGACGCCGGAGTAGATCGAGATCACGCCGATGTTGACGACGTCGCCGCCGCCCTCCTCGCCGGCGTCGAAGCGCCCGCCCGAGTAACGCGACTGTTGCGCGGCGGTGCGGCCGCATGCGGCGAGGAACGATGCGTACATCATCGACGACGCCGCCACGCCGAGCCCGAGCTTGCGCGACGCGTCGAGGAACTCGCGGCGGTTCATCGGGGTGTCGAAGCCGAGCGCGGTGCTTTCTTCGATCTGTTCCTCGATGAGGCGCTTCTTCCAACGGAGCCCGGGCCACCGGCGCGGGAACTCGTGAGAAGGAATGGGATCGCTCACGGCGTCACCTCGCTTCCACCGAACGGCGAGTCCGGCGGCAGACGATCCGTCACGCATTCGGGCGGCACCGGAAGACCCGCGAGCTCGCGCGTCTCGCGGCTGCTGAACGCCGCGCACGACGGGCGGTCGAGCAACCTCACCGCTCCCCACGCGAACGCCACGAGCACGAGCAGCATCGCGAACACGCGCACGCGCACGGCGGGATCGGCCATGCGGTGGCCGCCACGTGCAAGAGCGTCCGTCATGCGCCCGCCTTTGCTCGAATCACGATGCGCTCGCCGCCGTTGCCGATGCGCGACGCAGGCGCGATGAGCATCAACATCGTCGCGTCGCCGGAGTCGCCGATCTCGATCTCCTCGTGCGGCATGCGGCGCACGTCGATGACGCGATACGCCACCACGCCGTCGAAGCCTTGCACGGCGACCTCGTCGCCGGGCGCGACGCGATCGAGCCACGCGAAGAACGAACCGAAGCCGAGCCGTCCCGCCTCGATCACCGACACGCCGGCGCGCCCCGGCAGCGCCGTGCCGGCGAGATGCACCGGCGCGCGTTGCGCGGACGGGACCGGTCCCTCGATCACGATTGCGTCGATGCCCGCGCCGGTCACGCGAAGTCGCGCGACGGGATCGCCGGCGCGCACCGGAGACGCCGCGGAGGGATTCGACAACGCCGTTTCCCAGCGCTCCGCGAGGCTGCGCTGCGACAGCGACGCGAACACGTTCGACGCCACGAAGCCGAGCAGCAGCGCGAGTCCGGTTGCGAGCGCGCCGTAGCCGAGCGCGCGCCGCAGGCGCGCGCGAGGCGGACGCACCGCGGGAGCCGCTGCGTAGCTCACTCCGCCGCCTCCCACACCTCGTCGCGCCGCCGCAGCCACCACCACGCCGCGGCGGACGACAGCACGAAGAACCCCATCCCCGCGCCCGCGGCGCTCGGGAACCGGTAACCGGAGGGCGCAACCTGGTTCTTGTACCAATCGCTCGGCGTCCACACGCGATCGAACGCTCCCTTGGCTTCGCTCCACTCCGGGAGGAACGGCACGTTGCCCGAGCCGAGCAGCACGAGGTTGCGCGTCGTCTTCACTTTCTTGTGGAGGTTGTACGCGTACACCGAGCCGTCGTTCGCGGTGAAGTACAAATGGCCGCCCATGAGGACGAGGCCTCCCCACATCTGCAAGTCGATGTCGGAGAACGGCTGCCCGAGCGAGTCCTTGTAGTAATCGTCCTTGAAGGTCTCGCCGAACGGCGGATACGGGAACGTCGTGTCGAGCTTCACCTGATCGGTCCACACCAGCTTCGGGTCGCCGGGCACCCGAACGTCGAACGCGCTCACGCGATGATCCCACGTCGTGACGTACAGCACGTTGCCGCCGAGCACGATCGAGGACAGCGCGTGCTGGTTGTAGTCCCACGGACCGCCGGTGTCCGGGCGCGTGTACGGCGTGCGCGCCTCGGTGTTCGCGCTGATCCCCTTGTATCCGAGGAGCGGCGGTGCGTCGGGATCGTTCGGCCGCAAGCCGCACGCGCACGATTCCTCGGTCACGCCGTCGCGCATGTCGAGCACGTACAGGTGCCCGTCCTGCGCGGCCATGAACATCACTTGCCGGTTGACGTCGTATGCGGGAGGACCGCCGACGACCGCTTGGGTGATGAATCCGTGCTCGAGATGGTTGAGCGCCAGCGGCATCGAGTTGCCGGCCTGGAACGGGAACGGCGCCTCGTACTGGCGCCGCCACTTGACGCTCTGCTCGTTGTCCCACGGGTTCGACTTGTTGAACAGGTTGATGCGGATCGTGCGCGAGTCGAGCGTCGTCGCGATCAAGTCTCCGGTGAGCGGGTCGACGAGACCGATCGCCATGTCGCAGTTCCATCCCGCCGCCTGACAGAAGTCGGTGGTTCCGTCCTTGCGGTCGTACTCCGTGATCTTCTTCATGGTCTTCGGGTGGTACCAGCGAATGTGGCCGTCGCTGCCGTAGACGATCACCTCGTGGTGCATGCACCCGAGGCCCGGCACGGCCTCGAAGCGGCGCGTGGACGAGCCGGCGGAGCTGTTGTCGGCGTTGAGCGCGCCGCCTTCCGCGTACTCCCACCACCGCAGCTCGCCCGGGTAGTTCGGGCTGTCGGCGTACACCTTGCGCACGTCGCCGCCGGTCTTCGCGTCGATCGAGTACGCCCATCCTGCGAGCGTCATGAACAGCACGCGCCCGTCGCAGTACGCCGTGACGCCGTGGATCTTCGGATACGTGACCGGCGGGCGCACCGGATCGAACGGCCCGGAGTTCGGCTTGCGCAAGTCGTCGTTCGCGATGCCCGGCGGCAGCGACGGCGCGATCGACGCGTCCTTCGCCTGATACGACCACAGCTTGCGTCCGGTCTTGGCGTCGAGCGCATAGAGGAATCCATTGGAGAAGGTCGTGTACACGATGCCGTTCTTGATCACCGGAGCGTTCGACGCGGGATACGCCGCCGTGTACCCGTCGGTGCGCTGGTCTGGGCTGAAGCGCCAGACCGGCAACCCGGTGTCGATGTCGAGCGCGAGGAACGAGTTCGTTGCTGCGCCGCTCACGTACAGGATGCCGTCCTCCGCGATGAGCCCGGCGCCGGGGAACACCGCGGACGGAAGGTCGGAGAGCTTCGTCACCCACTCGAGCCACGGCCCGTCGGCGTCGCCGGTCTTGGTGTTGCCGCCTTTGATGAACGGCGGCGCCTTCTCGGTCGGGTTGAAGTTCGTGCGGCACTCGTCGCCGCCCGCGCCGACGATCCACGACGTCG
>JBIOWR010000010.1:0-2197 GCA_044868775.1 Actinomycetota bacterium | reverse complement strand
CACGGCCGAACACGACGTCGTCGCCGACGGTGAACGCGCGCGCGGCGATCGATCGCGCTGCCTCGCCCGCGCGCTCGTCGGCGTGCACGCGCACCCGGCTGAAGTCGTGACCGAAGCGCGAGCGCATGAGCAGCTGCGTACCCGCGTCGAGTGGACGTCCGGAAGAGCTGAGCGCTTGGCCGACGATCGCGGGAGCCGTGGACGAGCTCGGACCGGCGAGCGCGAAGCGTTGAACGCGCCGTTCGCCTCGGGTGCAGGGTGCGCAGCCGGATTCGCCCGGCCCGCACGTGCAGCCCGCGTGCCTGCCCGCGTGGCCCGCGCCGAAGGCGCCACCGGCGAGGCGATCGGCCTCGCGCTCGTGCTCGTCGCCGGCGCGAGCCACCTGAAGCCCCGTGTTCGTCGCGCTCCACGAAGGCTTCGGCATCGACTCGTGAACGCTGCCCAAAAAAGCCCCTTGAGACGCCCGCCCGCACGCAACGGTCCAGCTTCGCCGCGCAGCCGTCACCGCCGCGTCACCAGGATCGTCGCGACACGTTCCGTTTCGTCGAAGGCGTTCCCGATGGCTGTGGGTTCATTGAGCGGCACTTTGGGAATTCGCGGGCCGCTAACAAGGCCGTATTTCTTTCGTGAAACGATGAGAAGTGTCGATGACATGCGATCACCATCTCACGCAGCTCGTCTGCCTTTTGTGGCTGAATTGCAGATAGCCCGACGCGCGCCGCCTATTGGTTATCGTCGCGAAGCGTCAGCAGATGGGGTCGGCGGGCACCGGCGCCGCCACGCCCGTGGGCAAGGTTGCGAGGGGAGTCGAAGCGGGGTCGCTCGGATCGGATCCCGGCGGGAGCGGCACGCCCAAGCACGAGCCGCCGTTCACCTCCATGCCGTCGGAGAACAAGTCGTTGTCGGAGTCGCTGTCGTGGCGGTCGGTTCCGTTCCGGACCTCGTCGCAATCGGTGAGGCCGTCTCCATCCGCGTCGGCGCCGGGAACGCACGTCGCCAAGCGCGGGCTAACGTCGGTGAGGCGCGTTCCGGGTGCGATCACCAACGGCGTCGCCGATGCGAAGTCGCTCTTGTCGCGCCACCACTCGGGGAACACGCTTCCGTCGTCCACGCATTTGCGAACGTGCATGCGGTACGTCGCGGCCGGCAAGTTGGGGGAGCGGTACGCCCCGTACGCCTCGCTTCGCGCTTCGGCCACCAACTGCTGCGACTCGTCGTAGAAGCCGACGCATGCGTCCTCGATTGCGCCGGACTCGTCTCCGCCGACGTATCCTTCGATGGAGCCTCCCATCGCGAGCGACGCGTTGACGTCGGACGCTTGGGATCCCGCGGGCACGGACACCGGCGTCGCGTCGAGCGCGGATGGAGCGTCGTCGTACCACTCGCGCGCATACAGCCCGGCGTCGCATCCTTCGAACGAGAGCGCGTAGGTGTTCTCGGTTGGAAGGTCGCGGAACGCATAGGTCCCATACAGGTTCGTCGTCGTGGAAACCGTCAGCTCGGTACCCGACGCGGTGACGCATGCGCCGGTCAACGGTCGTCCGTCGCCGTCGGTAACGACGCCGGTGATGCCGTTCCGCGCTCGAACGACGCCGTCGATGCCCGTTACGGTTTGCGTCGCGGAAACCACGATCGGTTGCGCTTGCGCGCGGTCGTAGGTGTCCGGGTACCACGTCGTCGAGAAGCCGGTGTTGGGCGGGCTCCAATGACCCGGACAAGGGCCGAACGACACGAGATATTCGCCGGGCGGCACGCCGATGATGTAGTCGCCGTCTCCCGTAAAGATCCACTCCTCGCCGGGTTCGTCGCCCCACGCGATGACGCAATGACCTCGCGAGGGACGGCCGAGCGCGTCGGTCACGTGCCCCGTGATGGCGCCGGCCCTCTGCAACGATGCGTCGATCCCCGTCGTGTCCTCTCCTTGCACGACGGCGACCGGATCGGCGAAGCGGATGTCGCTTTGGTCGTGCCAGTACTCCGGGACGCATCCATCGCATGCGAAGCTCACCGTGTACGAGCCCGTCCGCAGCCGCGCGACGACGAAGTTGCCGTTCGCGTCCGCGTTCGCGCCTCCGACTGACGGCCCGTCCACGCCGACGCTCGCGTCGGGAATGGGGTCTCCGTTCTCGTCCACGACGCTCCCGATGATCCTTCCGCCACGTGCGAGCGACGCGTCGATCCCCGTGGTGTCCGCGCC
>JBIOWR010000009.1:0-11583 GCA_044868775.1 Actinomycetota bacterium | reverse complement strand
CGCTCGCAACGTGCGCGCCGGCGACATCGCGGTCTTTCGAGCCGGCCGGGCAATCCCCGGTTTGCCGACGCGCATCATTCACAGCGCGGTCGTGATTCGCGTCTCGGGAAACACCGTCGAGCTGCTCGAGAAGAAGGACCCGCACAAGGCCGCCGCGACCCGGACCGTTCGAGAGGTGCTCGACCATTACGCAGCCGAGAACGCCACGGTGCAATACCTGGCGCCGGCGCTCACAGGCCTGCCTTTCACGTCGGCCAGACGCATCGGCGACGCACCCCCGAGCGGAGCGTTCACGTCTCAGCCCGGGCGCGTCGGGCCTGAGGACACGCACGTGTTGTTCCTCGTGAACACGAACGTGTTGCACCCGCACGAGGACATCAAGCTGTTCCGCGTGATCGCACGACACCGGTCGCGCGCAGCGACCGTACGCGTTCATGGTTACTCGAGCCTGGAAGGTCCAGACGACTACAACATGAATCTCTCGGCGCACCGCGCCGTGTCGATCAAGGACGGTCTCACGCCACAGCTTGCGACGGGATCCGCGGTCGAGGCGATCGCGCACGGCGAGACGGACGCGTTCGGTTCGCCGGACGAGAATCGACGCGCCGGCATCGAGGTTCGGAGCGCCGCGACCGGCACGTCGCCGTCCACGACGACGCCCGAGGCGCCCGCCATGCCCGCGCCGCTTCGCACGCGCGGCCCCGAAGAATGACCTAGCGAGTCAGCGCCTCGACCGCGAGCTTGACGACGCGCTCGTGCTCGGCGCGAAAGACGCGAGCCCGGTTCTCGCCGAGCGCGACGATCGCTTGTGCCGGCGTGAACCAGTCGCGCGCCCGGCCCTCCTTGAGGCTCGAGTCGATCGACGTCGCTTCGAGAAGGTAGGCCTCAACGTCGACCCACCGGCGCGGGCCCTCGTTCGCGCTCGGCGGATACATGTACGAGGTGAGCGGCGTCTCGCTCGCACGCCCCTCGACGCCGGCCTCTTCGCGCGCCTCGCGCGCGGCCGCGTCGCTCGCGCTCGCGTCCGTTGCTTCGACGTGACCTTTGGGGAACGTCCAATAACCGCCGTCCTTCGTTCGCACGAGAAGGAATTCGAGCGTGCCCTCACCCGAGCGGTAGCACACCGCGCCGGCACGCAAGTTTCGCGGGAGCTTCCTCTTTCGCTCCGATCGATCGGGGTGCTGCTCGAGCCACTGAAGATATGCGTCGCGCAAGCGAGCCTCGTGCGCGTTGCCGATCCTTACCATCGCATACAGCGAGGCGCCCAACGCGATCGTGACGGTGAGCGCGAGAAGAACGATGGTTGCCACGCCGGCATCCGTCCTCAGGGCAAGAAAGAGCGTGCCCACCGGAAGCAACATCACGAGGTTGAAGACGAGACCACGCGCGATGCGGACACGACTTCGCTGATACTCCAGAAACCTGGTGCGCGGAGTGTCTTCTTCCATGAGGCGAAGGCGCATCACGTTGACGGCTTCCGGAAAGCTCACGTGTGTTTCCTCGAGCCGCTTCAGCCAGTGCTTGCCGGTGAGCGTCTTTTCGATCTCGCGATATCCCGTGTCCGCCAGGCGGTCGATGATCGCGCCCAGCGCGTACACGACGCCGCCGAACACGATGACGGCGATCGCTTCCCAGCCGCGGAGCAGGTCGGCGCGGAGGCCTCCGGTCCCGGTGATCGAGCCGACGAGGAGCGACAGCCAGATGAAGCCGCCGATACCGGCGACGGTGATCTCGAGAACCGCGTTCGACAGCACGTCCTACTCCTGTCGTGTGGGACGATGACGAGAATAGCCAGTCGGGGCGGCCTGTGTGATAGAACGCGGCGCGATGGCGGACCTGGAAACGCTGGTGGGACAGGCGGATGCGATCGCGGCGGGAGAGATTTCGCCGGTCGACCTCGTCGACGACGTCCTCGGCAGGATCGCCCGCGTGCAGGAAGCGACCAATGCGTTCACGCATGTGCTCGCGGACAGGGCGCGGGAGCGGGCGGAGCAACTGGCGCAAAGCAGCGACGTACGACGCGGGCCGTTGTTCGGCGTGCCGGTCGCGGTAAAGGAGCTGTACGACGTCGAGGGAGTGCCGACCACGGGATGTTGCGCCGCATACGCGGATCGCATCGCCGCGGGCAACGCACGCGTCGTGGAGCGACTGGAGCACGCGGGCGCCATCGTGGTGGCGAAGACGAACCAGCATGAGCTTGCCGTGGGCGGCACCGGGTTGGACTCGTCGTTCGGAGCGGTGCGCAATCCGTGGGATCCGCACACAGTCCCGGGAGGCTCGTCGAGTGGATCGGGCGTCGCGGTGGCGACGCGCGCGGTTGCGATGGCGATGGGATCGGACACGGCGGGCTCCATCCGGCACCCGGCGTCGTTTTGCGGCGTGACGGGGTTGAAGACGACGTTCGGGGCGGTGAGCCGTCGCGGCGCCATGCCGCTCGCGCCGACGCTTGACACGATGGGTCCGATCGCCGCGGCGGCGAACGACTGTGCCGTGACCTTTTCGGTGATCCACGGCTTCGATGCCATCGATCCGTGGTCGCGCCGCGGGGTGCCGACGACGCAAGCGCGGAAGCGTATCGCGCTGCCGAAGACGTTCTTCGATCGCGTGCACCCGGAGACACGCGCGGCCGTCGAAGCCGCCGCAAGAGTGTTCGAGAAGCTCGGCGCGCGCGTCGAGGAGATCGACGGTCCCGAGGTCGAGTCGGCGCGGCGCGCGCTCGGCGCGATCTTCGTGTGCGAGCTGGCCGATCGGTATCGCGATCTGTGGGACGACGACCGCGTGGGTGCCGGCGTGCGAACGTTGCTTTCCATCGGCCGAAACTGGCTCGGCGCGGATCTCGCCTCCGCGCACGCGACCACGGCGCGCATCAAGCGCGACTTCGACGAAGTTTTTCAAGGCTTCGACGCGATGCTCGCGCCGTCGACGCCGTATCCGGCGCAGCGTACCGATGCCACGGAGGTCGACGTAGGCCAAGACCAAACCGTGCCGCACACCGACCTCGAGTTCGCGCGGCTCTCGATGCCGGTCAACCTCACCGGCGTGCCGGCGGTGGCGTTCCCGATCGGGTTCGACAAGAACGGCATGCCGCTCGGCGCGCAGCTCGTCGGTCCGCATTGGAGCGATCTCGCGCTGTGCGATGCGGTGGCGGATTATCAGTCGGAGACCGACTGGCACACGCGCCGTCCGCCGGGCTTCTAGTCCTCCGGCGGCGTCGCCGTCGCAAGCGAGCGAATCTGCTCCACGATGTCGGCGTTTGCGAGCGTGGTCACGTCGCCGAGCGCGCGGCCGTGCGCAACGTCGCGCAACAAGCGGCGCATGATCTTTCCGGAGCGCGTTTTTGGTAGGTCGTCGGTGAGGATGATCCCGTGCGGGCGCGCGATCTTTCCGATCTTCGACGCGACGTGATCGCGAAGCTCCGCGATCAACGCCTCGTCCCCCTTGATGCCCGATTTCAACGTAACGTACGCAACGATCGCTTCGCCGATCTCGGGATCGGGGCGCGACACGACGGCCGCCTCCGCGACCGACGCGTGATCGACGAGCGCCGACTCGATCTCGTACGTCGAGAGCCGGTGGCCGGCGACGTTCATGACGTCGTCGATGCGCCCGAGGAGCCAGAAGTAGCCGTCCTCATCGGCCTTCGCGCCGTCGCCGGCTACGTACACATCCGGTCCGAACTTGGAGAAGTAGGTCTGCACGTACCGATCGTGGTCGCCGAAGATCGTGCGCGCGATCGCGGGCCACGGGCGGCGGATGACGAGCCAGCCTCCACCCGATCCCATCACCGAGCGTCCGCGCTCGTCGACGATGTCCGCGTGGACGCCGGGGAACGGCCTCGTGGCGGAGCCGGGCTTCGTCGCGGTGATGCCGGGCAGCGGCGTGATGAGGATCATGCCGGTCTCGGTTTGCCACCAGGTGTCGACGATCGGGCAGCGCTCGCCACCGACGTGCGTCCAGTACCACATCCATGCTTCGGGATTGATCGGCTCACCGACGCTCCCGAGCAAGCGCAGCGACGACAGGTCGTGCTTCTGCAAGTACTCCTGCCCCCACTTCATGAACGTGCGGATCGCGGTCGGCGCGGTGTACAGAATCGTCGCGCGGTAGCGCTCCACGATCGACCACCAACGATCCTTGTCGGGGAAATCCGGCGCGCCTTCGTACATGATCGACGTGGTGCCGTTCGCGAGCGGCCCGTACACGATGTAGGAGTGCCCGGTGACCCATCCGATGTCGGCGGCACACCAGTACACGTCGGTCTCCGGATGGATGTCGAAGATCATGCGATGCGTCGCGGTGACGCCGGTGAGGTACCCGCCGGTCGTGTGCAGGATGCCTTTCGGCTTCCCGGTGGTGCCCGAGGTGTACAGGATGTAGAGGGGATCCTCGGACTCCATCTCCTCGGGCTCACACGATGACGGTTGCTGGGCGACGAGCTCGTCGTACCACGCATCGCGGCCGTCGACCCACGCGACCTGCTGACCGGTTCGTCGCACGACGACGACGTGCTCGACGCTCGGCGCGCCCGTGAGCGCGTCGTCGACGTTGTCCTTCAACGGGACCGTGCTGCCGCGGCGCCACGCGCCGTCGGCGGTGACGACGACCTTCGCCTCCGCGTCGTTCATGCGGTCGCGCAACGCTTCCGCGGAGAACCCGCCGAACACGACGGAGTGAATCGCACCGATGCGCGCGCACGCGAGCATCGCTACCGGAAGCTCCGGGATCATGCCGAGGTAGATGCCGACGCGATCGCCCTTACGCACGCCGAGGTTTCGCAACGCATTGGCGAAGCGACACACGTCGGTGAGCAGCTCGGCATAGGTGATGCGCCGCTCTTCTCCCGGCTCTCCCTCCCAGAAATACGCGATGCGATCGGGGTTCGTCGCGGCGTGACGGTCGAGACAGCTCACGGAGACGTTCAGCCTGCCGCCGACGAACCACTTGACCAGCGGTGGGTTCCACTCGACCACGCGATCCCAGCGCTTCGACCATTGCAGCGCTTCCGCCTGTTCCTCCCAAAAAGCATCGCCGCGCGCGGCCGCGCGCTCGTACACGCTCTCGTCGGACACGATCGCGTTCCGGCGAAATTCTTTCGGCGGCGCGAAGACGCGATTCTCGTCGAGCAGCGTTGCGATGTCCACGGATTCGGGCTCGTTCACGAACCCAGCCTAACCCGCGGTCATCGTCCGAAAGCAATATCGGCTCAGACGTCGAGCGCGCCTTGCGCCGCCGGGTACGTGATGCGCTCGCCCGATACGACTGCGAAGGGCGTGAGGACGTACGGCTCGGTCGTTGCGTCGGCGAGCACATGCGCGACGCTCCATCCGCGAACGAGCAACGCGTCGGAGATCAGCCGCCGGTGGCACTTCCACCACAACGCCTCGGCGCACATGAACGCAGTCGGCGCGGCGCGCGCGAGCTCCTCCAGCTCGGCGACCGCCTCCCAGAACTCCGTCGTTTGCATGTAGTCGGCATAGCCACGAAAGCCCTCCAGGTGCCAGCCGGTATTGACCGAGTCGGGCCGCGGCTTGCGCAAGCCTCCGAGCAAGGGCATCGAGACGTATTCCACGCTGTTGCGCCGAAACGCGGACCCAGCCGCCTCGGCGTTGAAGTGCGGGACGCGGCGCGAGCGCGGGACCGTGCGCACGTCGGCCAGCTGCACGATGCCGTGCGCGCGCAGCAACGCCACGAATTCGTCGAAGCCGTGCGTGGAGTGTCCGATGGAGAAGATCATGCGCTCATCGTTACACTCACCGCATGCACGCAGGCATCCTCGTCTTCGACGGCGCCGACGAGCTCGACGTCGTCGGACCGTATCGCGTGCTCGCCGCCACGGCCGGCGTCGCCCCGTACGCCGGCAACGAAGCCATCGAGGTGCACCTCGTCGCGGAGGAGATGCGCACGATCCGCCTCGGCAACGGCATGCGCATCGAGCCCGACCACACGTTCGCCACCTGTCCCGCGCTGGACGTGCTCGTGGTTCCGGGCGGCAGCAGCGACGCCGCCGAGGGACGCCGCGCGCAACAGCGAAACGACGCCGTGAAGGCGTTCGTCGCCACGCGCGCGAAGGAGGCGCGCGTCACCGCATCGGTGTGCACCGGCGCGTTCCTGCTCGCGGAAGCGGGCGTGCTCGCGGGGCGGCGCGGCAACACGCACTGGCGCTTCCGCGACGAGCTGACCGCGCTGATGCACGAGCGTGGAGAGCCGTTCGATCTCGTGCCCGAGCGCGTCGTGTGGGACGGCGACGTGGTGAGCGGCGGCGGCGTGACGAGCGGCATCGACGTCGCGCTCTCGATCATCGAGAAGCTGTGCGGCGCGAAGGTTTCGGCGATCGTACGGCGCGCGCTCGAGATCGAGACCCCGGCCTAGCTCTTTCGCTCCGCGTCGATGCGCGCCTGGTCGCGCAAGAATCCGGCGACACCGGTGCGCTTCATCATGTTGATCGTGAGGTCGGGCGAGACCGCGGTGACCCAGTCGCTGATCTTGCCGAGGCCCTTGTTCACGGAGATCTCCGCTTTGTTGTGCTCGACGGCGCGCACGACGGCCGCCGCGACTTGCGCGGGCGTGACGGACCCGGCCATCGGCGGCGCCTTGCGTCCCCAGCGCTGGAACATGCCGCCTTCGACGAAACCGGGACACACGACGGAGACGCCGACGTTGTGGTCCCCCAACTCTGCGCGGAGCGAGCGGGTGAGGCCGACCACCGCGTGCTTCGTCGCGGAGTACACGGCGTTGTGCGGAACCGGAACCAGACCGGCCATCGACGCGATGTTGACGATGTGCCCGGAGCGTCGCTCCACCATCGACGGCGCGACGAGACGCGTGAGCCACGTCAGCCCGACGACGTTCACTTGCACGATCTGCTCGATGTCTTCGAGCTTCATGTTCTCGAAATCGCAGACCTGCTCGATGCCGGCGTTGTTCACCAGCACGTCGATCGGACCGAGGCGCGAGGTTGCCTGGTCGACGAGCTTTTTCAGCGACGCCAGGTCGGAGACGTCGGTCGGGATGTCGACGGCTTCGGCGCCCATCTGCTCGACGTCGGCGCGCACCTTCCCCAGTTCGTCCTCGGAGCGCGCGGCCAGCGCGAGACGCGCTCCCTTTCGCGCGAACGCCTGCGCCATGTCGACGCCCAGGCCGCGCGACGCGCCCGTGATCAGCACGATCCTGTCCCTCAGGTCCATGGCGCCCTCCCGCGGTCCGGTCCCGAAATGTCCCGTAATTCGGCAACGTACCGCATCTGTCGGAGGAGGGTGAAACGCAGGCCGGCGTCGAACGTTGATCCTTGTAACCCGCACGCACGGGGAGGGGCCAGCGCGCCCATCCGGGGACTCGCCGGGCCGGGTAAACCGGGTTCTCCGTCGACGCCGGCGCCCGTACCGCCGGAGGAGGTTACGAATGAAGTTCGCTTCCAGCCCTCGCGTTCAGCGCGCCTCGCGTTACGCGCTGATCGGCCTCGTGCTTGCAATGCTCGCGAACATCGCAATGCAAAGCGCCACCGCAAACCACCAGCCGGCGGACAAGGTCGCCGTTTCGGCGTCCACCATCGAATCGTTCAGCACTCCCGTCGACCCGAACGCGCCCGCGCCGGTCGTGACGCTGTTGCGCGGAACGCTGAAGACGTCGTCGACCACCGACCTCATGTTCCTGGTAAACCTCGAGTGCACGCTGTTCACCGACATCAAGACCGTCGGCGACGACGAGTCCGGAGCTTCGGCGCACGTGGACGTGTGGATCACGGTCGACGGAAACCCGGTGCCGGTGACGAGCATCGCGGCGAACGGCGGTCCGGACGACGGCAAGGTCACGTTCTGTGATCGCTCGTTCCGTCGCGTCACCACCGGCTTCGAGGGTGACGACGAGGAGCAAGACGCGAACAACACCATCGAGGACTTCCTGCGCACGAAGTCCACGCACGGCTTCAACTGGCTGAAGCTCAACTTGGGCAACCGCCCGGCGCCTCACGTCATCGAGGTGAAGGCGACGATCACGCACAGCCTGGAGGGCAACAAGCTCGGGAACGCGCAGGCCATCGTCGGCAAGCGCACGCTCCTGGTGATCCCGGCCAAGCTTGCGAACGACGCGGTCGTCTAAGCGATAGGTCACCAAGCAGGCGAGCCTCCGCGGCTCGCCTGCTTGCTTGTGTGGGCACGCGGGCCGCGCTGGTCAATTCCGGGCGGAACATGAGTTTTGGGACAGACCGGGCGGGGTAGACGTTCCCGGTCACGCTCGTTCCGCAGGTGCTGACGCCTCGGTGCCCGTGGGGCGAGCCGCCTTTCCCCGTGGCGGCCAGACCAAGGAGGCAAGGTATGAGCTTCGTCTCGAATCCCAGCGTCCAGCGCGTCTCGCGGTGGATGCTCGCCCTGCTGATGACGGCGACGGTGGCCGGCGTCGCCACCTATCGCGCCGGCGCGAACCACCAGCCGGCGGACAAGGTCGCCGTCTCCGCGTCCACCATCCAGGAGTTCAGCACGCCGGCCGACCCGAACGCCGCGCCGCCGGTCGTGACGCTGCTGCGCGGCACGATCAAGACGGCGTCGCCGACCGACCTCATGTTCCTGGTGAACCTGGAGTGCACGCTGTTCACCGACATCAAGACCGTCGGCGACGACGAGTCCGGCGCGTCCACGCACATCGACGTATGGGTGACCGTCGACGGCGCCCCCGTGCCGGTGACCACCGTTCCGGCGAACGGCGGACCGGACAACGGCAAGGTCACGTTCTGTGATCGCTCGTTCCGTCGCGTCACCTCGGGGTTCGAGGGGGACGACGAGGAGCAGGATGCGAACAACACCATCGAAGACTTCCTGCGCACGAAGTCGTCGCACGGATTCAACTGGTTGAAGCTCAACCTGGGCAGCAGCCCGTCGCCGCACGTCATCGAAGTGAAGGCGACGATCACGCACGAGCTCCAGGGAAACAAGCTCGGTAACGCGCAGGCGATCGTCGGCAAGCGCACGCTCCTCGTGCTGCCGGCCAAGCTTGCGAACGACGCCGTGGTCTAGAGGGCAGCAATCGGCAGCGAGCGACGGGCGGGCCTTCGGCCCGCCCGTCGCGTTCACCTGATCCGGCGCTTGCGCCAGATGTCGCGGTACAACAGCGGCAGCATCGCCGCGACGATCAACCCCGATCCCGGCGAGTTCGCGTACAGGAACAGCCACACCGGAACCCACGTCGCGATCGCCGTGACGACGATCTTGCCCACCGGGCCCAGCGAGAGCGGCCCGCGCTTCCACCGCGAGTGCTCCTGCTCGGGCGGCGGCGCGACGTGGCGCTCCCCCGCCCTCCACTTCGGCAGGACCGCCGCGCGGGCGCCCGGGCTCGTGGCCTCCTCCAGAAGCGCGGCGGCTTCCTCCTCGGACGCCGGCCGCCACCCGCACAGCCCGCACCAGCCCGCACCGTCGTACGTGCGCGCGCGGCATCGAGGACACCGGTCCATGCACTGTTGATCGGCGCGCGCGGGCCGGGCGCCCACATGCACCTGCACCAAACCGAGGAAAACCCTTGCCCCCACCTCCGGCCCGCGCTAGCCTTCGCCAATGCCGTCCGAACAACTGTTCGAGCTACGCCGCCGCACCTTCGACACCCCCGAGTTCCGGGGAATGGAGTTCATCGAGGTCGAGGCGAAGTCGGTCATCAACCGGGTCCCCGGCAACTTCCTGCCGTTCTCCTGGACGATCAACCCCTACCGGGGCTGCAGCCATTCGTGCTCGTACTGCACCGATGGTGACACCGAGGTCCTCATGGCGGACGGACGGACGAAGCTCATGGCCGACGTCAAGGCCGGCGACGAGATTTACGGGACCATGGAGGGCGGCACGTATCGCCATTTCGTCAGGACGCGCGTGCTCGCGCACTGGTCGACGGTGAGGCCGGCGTTTCGCACCACTCTCGAGGACGGCACCCAGCTGATCACGAGCGGCGACCATCGCTTTCTCACCGATCGCGGTTGGAAGCACGTCACCGGCTCGGAACACGGCGCATGCCGGAGGCCGCACCTCACGCACAGCAACAAGCTTCTCGGAACCGGAGCGTTCGCCACTCCGCCCGAGCACAACGAGGAGTACCGGCGCGGCTACGTCTGCGGGATGATTCGCGGCGACGGCACGATCGCCTCGCGCGATTACCGGCGCCGTTCGGGCGCGACGTGGACGCATCACTTCTTCCGGCTCGCCGTCGTCGACCTGGAGGCGCTCGAGCGGACGCGCGTATATCTGGGTGGATTCCACGTGTACGCAAAGGAGTTCGAGTTCCAAAAGGCGGTCGGCGAACGCCGCGCGCTCGGCGCGATACGAACGCAGCAAGCATCGGCAATCGAAACGATCACACGTCTCATCGCGTGGCCGGAACTTCCGGGCCGTGATTGGCAACGCGGTTTCCTCGCCGGGATCTTCGATGCCGAAGGCAGCCATTCGGAATGCCTGCGGTTCGCGAATACGGACTCCGCGATTATCGACATGATCTGCACGTGCCTTCGCACGTTTGGGTTCGCGTTTCGCGTCGAGACGACGTCGAGTCGCAACGGACTTCGAAATGTACGGCTGCTGGGTGGGACGCGCGAGATCCTCCGCTTCCTCCACACGGTAGACCCGGCGATCACACGGAAGCACTCGATACAAGGACGGGCGATCAAGAACGATGCTCCGCTCCGCGTCGTGGCGGTCGAGCCGCTCGGTATCGATCTGCCGTTGTACGACATCACCACCGGAACCGGAGACTACGTCGCCAACGGCGTCGTGCATCACAACTGCTTCGCTCGGGTCACGCATACCTACCTCGACATGGATGCGGGCAGGGACTTCGAGACCAAGATCGTCGTGAAGGTGAACGCGCCCGAGGTGTTGCGGCGCGAGCTGGCGGCGAAGCGGTGGAAGGGCGAGCACATCGCGATGGGGACCGGCACCGACCCGTATCAGCGCGCGGAGGGAAGGTACAAGCTGATGCGCGGGATCATGGACGCGCTCATCGATTACCGGAACCCGTTCTCCATTCTCACGAAGGGAACGTTGATCACGCGCGATCTCGACGTGCTGCAAGAAGCGGCGAGCGTCACGGACGTCTCCACGTCGTTCTCGATCGGGACGCTCGACGAGGATGCGTGGCGCACGAGCGAGCCGGGCACGCCGCATCCACGGTCGCGCATCGACGCGGTGCGCAAGCTGAACGAGGCCGGCATCCCGTGCGGCGTGCTCGTCGCGCCGGTGCTGCCGGGCATCACGGATTCGCGGAAGCAGCTGCGCGAGGTCGTGCGTGCGGCGATCGATGCGGGAGCGACGCACGTGTCGCCGATCCTGTTGCACCTTCGGCCGGTGGTGCGCGAGGAGTACATGAAATGGCTCGCGGACGAGTATCCGGATCTCGTCGAGCGCATGGAGACGACGTACACGAAGCCGTATGCACCGACCGCGGACCGCAAGGCGCTGTCCAAGACGGTCGGGGAGCTGATCCGTGAAGCGGGCGGGCTCAAGCCGGCAAACAGAACGAAGAGGCTTGCGCCGCGCTTCAAAAGAGAGGAGCCGCAGCGCGCACGACCGGCGCGACCGGGGGAGCAACTCTCGCTGATGTGACGAGCGAGGCCGGCGC
>JBIOWR010000008.1:0-2325 GCA_044868775.1 Actinomycetota bacterium | reverse complement strand
CGCCGCCGTCGTGCGACTGCGCGGTGATGACGGTGACGCGGCGGCCGGATCCGTTGCTCGCCGTGCGCGAGCGTGATCGGTTCGTTCGTTTCCTGCGCGACGGGTTCGCGCGTCGGAGCGACGCGAGCGAGCTCGATGCGTGGGGCTGGGTGCAGGAGTTCACGAGGAAGTCGCGAACATCACGCTCGCTGAACGGTCGTGATCGCCGGTCGGCCATCGGACGTCGCTATCGATGACGGGGTCGCGCCGAGTGCACGTCGTGGCTGAATTGTCACCGGCGCCTGTCATGATACGAACATGTGTTCTACGAGAGACCGCGCCGATCGGGCGCACGCATCCTTCTCCTCCGCGCGAGCGGAGCTGCTGGCCGCCGTGGCCGAGGTGTTGGCCACCGACGCGTGGCAGGGTGACGGCGCGGGTGATCCCGCGTCGTGGTTCGCCGGGCGCTGGCAGATCTCGGGACGCACGGCGCGCGAACTCGTGCGTGAGGCGGAAGCCATGAAGGCGCGTCCGGCGTTGCTGACGGCACTCTCCTCTGGATCGATCTCCGTGGACCAATCGAAGGCATTGGCGGTTGTCAGCGATGCGTCGAGCGACGAGGCGTGGCTCGAGTCATTGCCCTTCTCGTCGTACAGCGAGCTCGAACGGGAAGCGCGCAGGCAGACGGCGCGTGAGCTCGAGCGCAAGGACGGCGGGATCTATCTGCGGATGGAGCACACGCGCGACGAACGCTTCCTGAAGGGTGAGTTCCAGCTGCATCCCGAGGACGGCGCTGTCGTCATGGCTGCGCTGGATGCGCGGATCCCGACGGGCACGGCGCTACGCGACTACGACCGCGCGTGTGCCGTGGCCTTGGTCGAGCTCGCCAAGGGCGGCGGTGGGTCGGCGGTCGAGCGCCCGGTCGTGCTGGTCGAGAACGGTGTCGGTGAGCTCAGCTCAGGTGGGCTCGTGGGGGCGGAGACGGCCGAGCGGCTCGCCTGCGACGCCGCGATCCAAACCGGATCCAGCACGCGGCCCGCCGTGCCGGCGGCCACGCGACGGAAGGTGCAGGCCCGAGACGGGGGCACGTGCACGTTCCCCGGATGCGAGCACGACGTCTTCGTGGACTGTCACCACGTCGTTCACCGCGCCGACGGCGGATCGAACGACGCGTCGAACCTGCAGCTGGTGTGCTGGAAGCATCACGCACTGATCCACGAGTACGGCTGGTCGTTGCGAGGCCCGGCCGGACACCGGTGCACGTGGGTGCGTCCGGACGGCACGCCGTTCGAGCCGCGCGTCGACTTCGATACGTCTTGATGCCCGCTAATCGTGGCCCGGTAACAGCGGCGACAAGATGTCCTGCAGTGGTGGGCCCGCGACTTCGGTGAGTTCGCCGAACGCGCGGACGATCGGCCGCGACTCGTCGGGGATCACGAACGCCGGGTCCGCATTCGACGCCCAGAGCACCGCGTCGCCCGGCGTGGCGTACACGCTCGCCGCGAGGTCGTCGATCTCGGAGGGCATACGTCCGAGCGACGGGATGACCGCGCCGATGTGCGGATGAGCGCGCAACGCGCTCGCGACGGCACCGACTGCAAACGGACGTGGATCGACGACGCCACAACGGAAGCGCCGCGCCGCGACGGCGCCGGCCCCCGCCGCAAGGCGGCCGAGCATGAGACTCCGCGCGTCCTCGACGATGACGACGCGTTTGTCGGCGAGGACGTTCACGGGCTGCACGCCCACCGCGAGATCCGCGAGAACGATCGGGACGTCCGGCGCGATGTCTCGGACCCATGCTTCCATCTCGCTCGCCCGCGTCGCGGGGGCCGAGTCGGCTTTCGTCAAGACGACGCACGATGCGAGCGCGACGTACGTCCGCGCGCGGTCACCGATCGGACGGAGCAGATCGATCGCAACGAGATCGATGTCCGGCTCGACCCAGGGCTCGGCGGCGCCACCGCCGTCCCAGACCACGACACCGCCCTCGTCAGCTTCGCGAGCGGCCGCCGCGAGCACGCGCTCTGCGTCGAGCCCGGTGACCACGGGGACGCCGGTACCGACCACGGGCCCGAGTTCCTCGCGTTCGTCGATCGGCCTCGGCAGGTTCACCTCGGGCGGTGTGCGCACAACGTTCACGTCGAATCGGTCCCACGCCAGCAGGCTGGCGATCGGATGCCGCGCGACGGCCACACCGACGCCCGAACGCGCTAATGTGCGCGCCACTCGGCGCGTGAGAGCGGTCTTCCCGCTTCCCGTCGACGCCGAACTGACCGCGACGACACGAACACCGGGCGGAGCCTTCAACCGTTCGACACGCAGCGGCCGCACCTCGAGACCGCG
>JBIOWR010000007.1:0-5301 GCA_044868775.1 Actinomycetota bacterium | reverse complement strand
CCCCCCCGCCTCATCTAACGCGTGCTGTGAGCTTTACGCCGGGGGCGACGGGCTCTCCGACGACGGCGACTCGCTCGGCGGCGGCGCCGCAACGGTGTCCACACGGCCGGTGAACGATCCCAGTCCGCCGCCGTGTACCTGGAACTTGTAGGTACCGGCCGGCAGCTCCACTTGCGTGCTCTCCTGGCCGTCGACGACCTGACCCGCGATGTATGTCGCCTCGGTTTCGAAGCCGACGCGTTGCGTTCCAACGGTGTACACGATCGCGGAGACGGTGCCGATGATCATGTCGTTGCCTGCGACCGACAGGTTGACGGTCGTCGGCGTCGTGATGGTGAACGGTTCGTCGATGCAATCCTTCTGGAACGAGTCCAGCGGGTCGCCCGGCGGAAGCACGGGACCGACGACACCGCGGCACGCAGCCAGCTCCGCCGCGTTCCCGATTCCCATCAACCCGGCCGTGACCGCGAGAACGAGCGCGAACACGAAGCTTCTCATCTCTGCTCTCCTCCCCGGGGCGCGCCCTGGCACGCGGCCCATCCATACTCTTAGGAAGGAATATTCGAGCCGGCGCCTCATGTCCCCGCCGCGGCCAGGTGAAAAGAGCTGGAAAAACGCGTCGAAACCGAACCGCGCGAGCGCTATTCGGCGATCTCCCAGGTGTCGCCCGAGGACAGCAGCGACGCGAGATCGCCCTCCCCGAGCTTCGCCCTGGCGGTGCCGATCTGCTCCTCCATGAGGTCGCCGTACACCGGACGCTGCACGTCGCGGAAGATACCCAGCGGCGTCGGCGACGTCGGCCCGGTCGCAAGGTGCGCGAGCATGAACGCGAGGCTCGGCTCGACGCGGCGCTCGTCGTGTACGAGGATGCGATCGAGGCCGACGTCGGCCACGTTCACGATCTCGAGCGAGGCGTGGTCGGTGAGCATGACGCCCCTGGCGTCGTCGGGGCCGAACAGGATCGGCTTGCCGTGCTCGAGCCGGATCTGGTTCTGCGCCTTGGTGTCGCGTCCGGTGAGGATCTCGAACGCGCCGTCGTTGAAGATGTTGCAGTTCTGATAGATCTCCACGAACGCAGCGCCGCGATGCTGCGCCATCCTGCGCAACACGTTCTGCAAGTGCTGGCGGTCGACGTCGATCGTGCGCGCGACGAAGGTCGCCTCGGACCCGAGCGCGAGCGCGACCGGGTTGAAAGGATGATCCAGCGATCCGAACGGCGTAGACTTCGTGACCTTGCCGAGCTCCGACGTCGGCGAGTACTGGCCCTTCGTCAACCCGTAGATCTGGTTGTTGAACAGCATGATCTTGATGTTGACGTTGCGGCGCAACGCGTGGATCAAGTGGTTGCCGCCGATCGACAATCCGTCTCCGTCTCCGGTCACGACCCACACGTGCAGATCGTGGTTCGCTTGCGCGACGCCGGTTGCGATCGCCGTCGCACGGCCGTGGATCGAGTGCATCCCGTACGTCTCCATGTAGTACGGAAAGCGCGACGAGCATCCGATGCCCGAGACGAACACGACCTTCTCGCGCGGCACGCCGAGCTCCGGCAAGAAGCTCTGCATCGCGGAAAGGATCGCGTAGTCGCCGCAGCCGGGACACCAACGCACTTCCTGGTCGCTGGTGAAGTCCTTCTTCGTCAGCGTCGCTGCGCTTGCCTTTGCGGCGCCGTTGCCCTCATCGCTCATCGCTTCGCTCACACCCTCTTCAGGATCTCGGTCTCGATCTCGACGGCGCGGAACGGCAGCGCCTGAATCTTCGTGTAGCTCTTCGCGTCGACGAGGTACTCGGCGCGCACAAGACGCGCGAGCTGCCCCATGTTGTTCTCCGGGATGAGCACGCGCGGGTGCTTCCGCAGCACGTCGCCGAGGTTCTTGGGGAACGGGCTGAGGTGCACGAGGTGCGCCATCGCCACCTTCTTGCCCTGGCGGCGCACACGGCTCACCGCCGCGTCGATGATGCCGCGCGTCGAGCCCCACCCGAGCACGAGCAAGTCGGCGTCGCCGTCCGGGTCGTCGACCTCCAGCAGCGGGATGTCGTCGGCGATCTTCGCCACCTTCGCGGCGCGGATACGGGTCATGTACTCGTGGTTCTGCGGGTCGTACGAGACGTTGCCGCTGCCGTCCTGCTTCTCCAGGCCGCCGATGCGATGCTGCAAACCCGGCGTTCCCGGGATCGCCCACGGCCGCGCGAGGCTCTCGTCGCGCAGGTACGGCCAGAAGTCGCCGTTGTGGTTCGGCTCCGTCGCGAACGCGGGTTCGATCTTCGGCAGGTCGTCCACCGACGGCAGCTTCCACGGCTCCGCGGAGTTCGCGAGGAAGGTGTCCGACAGCAAGATCACCGGCGTGCGGTACTTGATCGCGATGCGCGCCGCTTCGATCGCCGCGTCGAAGCAGTTGGACGGCGAGTGCGCGGCGACGATCGGCAGCGGCGACTCGCCGTGCCGTCCGTACATCGCGAGCATCAAGTCCGACTGCTCGGTCTTCGTCGGCAACCCGGTGGAGGGCCCGCCGCGCTGCACGTCCACGATGACCATCGGCAATTCCATCGTGACCGCAAGCCCGAGCGTCTCCGCCTTGAGGTCGAGGCCGGGTCCCGCGGTCGCCGTCGCGGCAAGGTGACCGGCGAACGCCGCGCCGAGGGCCATGCCCGCCGCTGCGATCTCGTCCTCGGCTTGCAGCGTGCGCACGCCGAAGTTCTTGTGCTTGGAGAGCTCGTGGAGGATGTCGGAGGCGGGCGTGATCGGATAGCTCGCGTAGAACAGCGGCAACCCCGACCGCTGGCTCGCCGCGATCAATCCCCACGCGAGCGCTTGGTTGCCGGCGATCTGGCGGTACCGGCCCCCGGGCAGCTTCGCCTTCTTCACCTCGTAGTGGTGGACGAACAGCTCCGCGGTCTCGCCGAACGCGAAGCCCGCCTTGAACGCGGCGATGTTGGCCTGCGCGATGTGCGGGATCTTGGCGAAGCGCTTCTCCAGCCACTTGATCGTCGGCTCGACCGGCCGCGTGTACAGCCAGGTGACCAGACCGAGCGCGAACATGTTCTTCGCGCGCTCGGCGTCCTTCTTGGTGACGCCTTCGATGTCCTTCGTGGAGCCGATCGCCATCTCGGTCATCGGCACCTCGAACAGCTGATAGCCCTGCAAGCTCTCGTCCTTCAGCGGGTTCTCGGCGTAGCCGGCCTTCTTCAAGTTGTTCTCGGTGAAGGCGTCGGAGTTGACGATGATCGTGCCGCCCTTCTCCAGGTCGCCGAGGTTGGTCTTGAGCGCCGCGGGGTTCATCGCCACCAGCACGCTGGGCGCGTCGCCGGGCGTCGTGATGTCGTGGTCCGAGAACTGCACCTGGAATCCGCTCACGCCGAACAGCGAGCCGGCGGGCGCGCGGATCTCCGCGGGGAAGTCCGGAAGCGTTGCGAGGTCGTTGCCGAAGATCGCGCTCACGTTGGTGAAGCGATCTCCGGTGAGCTGCATCCCGTCTCCGGAGTCGCCCGCAAACCGGATGACGACACGATCGACTTCTTGAACGGTTTTCTGGGTCATCGAATGGTCATCTCCACGCGCTCGTGCGCCGGCCCATTTCGCGCGTGCGCCGGCCAATTTCGCGCCGCAAACACGGCACAAACAATGATTCTATGCCTCGAATTGGAGGCCTGCGAATACCGGTCCCATTCAGTCGAACTTTGGCTTCGCGCTCGGGCCGCGCCACGGCATGCCCACGGAGTGGCGCCAGCAATGGGGTCCTTCGTTGTAGCCGGACAAAGCGGTGCCGCAGACGGCGCAGCGTCGCCGGCGCTCGATCCGGTGTGGGGCCTGTTCGCCCGGCGCGTCCTCGATCTCCTCGACGTTTCGGCCGGGGCGCTTCTCGGTTGCAGGCAACGGGTGCCTTCCCTCAACTCGGGGTTCCCTCCTCGCCATTATGCGCGGCCGCAGAGCAGGCATTCAACAGGTCCGGAATGCCGTCGCCAAGGACCCGGGTCCGTGGCGCAGGCGCGCCGATCCCCCGCCCGCCCCGGCGCTATGCTCGGCTCGTGGAGATCTATCTCGATCACGCGTCCACCACGCCCCCGCTCCCCGAGGCGCTCGCGGCGATGACCGAGACCGCGGCATCGCTGTACGCCGACCCCGCGCGCCTGTACGGCAGGGCGAGGCGGGCGCGCATGGCGCTGGACGACGCCCGCGCGCGCGTTGCTGCTTTCGTTGGGGCCAGGCCCGAGGAGGTCGTGTTCACGTCCGGGGGCACCGAGAGCTGCAACCTCGCGATCACCGCCGCCGCCCGCGCCGCGGCCGCAGCGCGCAAGCCGCAGCGCATCCTCGTCTCCGCGATCGAGCACACCGCGGTCATCGAGTCCGCGCGCGCTCTCGAGCGCGACGGGTTCGAGGTCGTGCTGCTGCCGGTGGACGCAAGCGGGCTGGTGTCGATGGACGCGTTGCGCGAGGAGCTCGCGCGCGGCGCCGGCGTCGCGTCGGTGCAGCACGCCAACCAGGAGATCGGAACGATGCAGCCGGTGGCTGAGATCGCGGCGCTCGCGAAAGCAAGCGGAGCGATCGTGCACACCGACGCGTGCATGACGGCCGGCAACGTTCCGGTGGACGTGACGGCGCTCGGCGTCGACATGCTCAGCGCGAGCGCGCACAAGGCGTACGGCCCCAAGGGTGCCGGCTTCCTGTGGGTGCGCCGCGGCGTGCGCGTGCGTCCTTTGCTCGTCGGAGACGACCGCGAGCGGCACCGCCGTGCCGGGCTCGAAAACCTGCCCGCCGTCACCGGCATGGCCGCCGCGTTCGAGCGCCGCGCCACCGAGATCACCGATGAGATGCCGCGGTTGCGCGCGCTCGCCGGCCGCTTGCGCGCCGAGCTTCCTGCGCGGGTTCCCGACGTCGAGGTACACGGCGGCGATCCGCGCTTGCCCGGGCTCGTCGCTTTCAGCGTCCTCTACGTCGACGGCGAGTCGCTGTTGCTCATGCTCGACGCGAAAGGCATCGCCGTTCACTCGGGGTCGTCGTGCACGTCGTCGGCGAGCGAGCCCTCTCACGTGCTCGCGGCAATCGGCGCGCTCACCCAAGGCTCGGTGCGCGTGTCGTTCGGCCGCACCTCCACCGACGCCGACCTCGACGCGTTCCTCGACGCGCTGCCGCCGATCGTCGAGCGGCAACGCGCCGTCGCGCGGCTCGACGCCGAGTCGATGGCGCGCGCCGAGCGAGAAGCACGGTGAGCGAGCGCGTCACGCTCGACTGCCTCGGCCAGGCGTGCCCGATCCCCGTGATCCGTCTCGCCGTGCTCGTCACCGAGGTGCCGCCGGGCACGC
>JBIOWR010000006.1:0-28482 GCA_044868775.1 Actinomycetota bacterium | reverse complement strand
TGGCGCCACCCGCCGCGACGCAGAACGCCCCCACAACTGAAGAGGGCGAGCCGCGTGGCTCGCCCTCGATGTACGTCCCCTGGCTTTCGAAGAGCTCGTATGAAGGTAGGTCCCCACATCTACCGTTGTGTTACCGCCTTGCCGGTGAGCCCGCGCAGTTGCCTGGTCCTTCATCCCTCGCCCCTTGCGGGGCTTCATCCCTCGGGCCGCAACACTTTGTGCTCGGTGACTCCCTTGTGTATTCGGCTCCTCGGGCGGCGCCGATAAGCCCCTCCACGGAAAATGGCTCGCGATGACTAGGGGTTGCTGGGACGAATGCCCCGGGGCGCGTTCTCCGCATTCCCTCGCCTTGCCGCGAACGTTCAGGGTGCGCGAGCGCCGTCACACTGGCACAATTCACCCAGGCACTGGGACCCGACGACCGGCGCGCGCCCGCACGCCGCGAGGGCCTGGAGGCAAGGAGGCATCATGGGCACGACGATCCACGATCTGGCGGCCTTCAAGGCGCGCGGCGAGAGATTCGCGATGCTCACCGCGTACGACGTCCAGACGGCTCGCATCCTCGACGACGCCGGGATCCCGGTCTTGCTCGTCGGCGACTCGCTGGGGCAGGTCGTCCTCGGCTACGACACTACGGTGCCGGTCAGCGTGGACGAGGTGTTGCACCACTGCCGCGCCGTCGCGCGCGGCGCACGCAACGCGCTCGTCGTCGGCGACATGCCGTTCGGCTCGTACGGCGTCTCGGTGGACGAAGGCGTGCGCAGCGCAACGCGCTTCCTCAAGGAAGGCAACGTTCATGCGGTGAAGGTCGAAGGCCCGCAAGCGGGGCTGACGTCTGCGCTCTCCTCGATCGGCGTGCCGGTCATGGGGCACCTCGGGCTCACGCCGCAGTCCGTCAACCTGTTCGGCGGCTACAAGGTGCAAGGCCGCAACGAAGAGTCGGCCGATCGCATCCTGCGCTATGCAAAGGAGCTGGAGGAAGCGGGAGCGTTCGCGCTCGTGCTCGAATGCGTTCCGAGCGACCTTGCGGAGCGCGTGACCAAGCGCCTTGCGATCCCGACGATCGGCATCGGGGCCGGGTCGCACACCGACGGGCAAGTGCTCGTGATCAACGACCTCATCGGCCTCAGCGACGGCAAGCTCCCGCGATTCGTGAAACGATACGCCGACGTTGCACAGATCATCGGCGATGCGGCGCGGCGGTACGCGAGCGAGGTCGGTTCGGGAGAGTATCCCGGACCGGAGCACTCCTACTCGTAAGCGCCGTCGTTGCCGAATAGCGCGGCGTCGTCTTCGCGGCCGAGCTGTTTCAGTGCCGACGCGCGTACCTCGCGCGCACCCGCGCGCACGTCGAGCTGATCCTCGGCGTCGGCGAGCGCGAGCGCCGCAGCGGCCAGGCGGTCGGCTTCGCCCCACGCGCCAAGGCCGAAGCGTGCGCGTGCCTGGATGAGCAATGCGCGGGATTCCTCGAGCACGTCGCCGTAGCGTGCGACCTCGCTCCCGTATCGCTGCGCCTGCTCGAACGCGCGCTCCCACTCGCTGCGCTCAAGCGCGATCTGCGCCTCGGCGAGCACGACCTCCACCATCTCGCGATCCGCGCCGATCTCTTCGAGCAGGGCGCGCGCACGCTTCAGCGAACGGTCGGCATCCTGAGCGCGCCCTTCGCGCGCGGCGATGCGCGCGAGCACGACGAGGCCCTCCTCCTCGATGCGGCGCAGCCCTTGTGACGCTCCGAAGTGGACGAGGGCATCGCCGAGCCGTTGCGCTTCGCTCACGTCGCCGCGCTCGAGGTGGATGCGCGCGAGGAGATACATGCAGTCGCACTCCACGAACACGTCGCCCCCGTCGCGCGCGAGCGTCATCGCCTCAGTCAGCGGTCCGAACGCCTCGTCGAACCGCCCGCGGTAGAACCCGTGGAAACCTCGCGTGCGAAGCAGCGCCGCACGCGAGCGGCGGTCGCCCGCACGCTCCACGAGCGGGACGCTCTCGCCCACGTACCGCTCGAACTCGACGTCGGAGTGCGTCGTGTGCACGTATGCGAGGTCTTCGAACACGAAGTGCTGGTTGCGCCAGTCTCCGGCCTCCGCATACATCCGCGCTGCTTGCTCCAAGCCGGTCACCATGCGCCGGATGTCGCCGAGCCGCCACGTGTCCGCGACCGCGCGCACCACGTGCGCGCGCCCGACGTCGTCGCACGCTTCGCGAAACTTCGCGTCGGCAAGGTCCAGGATCATGCGCGCCGCCTCGATGTCGCCGAACAGCGAGTCCAATCGCGCGAGCTGCAAGTACGCCGCGCCTTGCGCCCGGGCGTCACCGGCGATGCCGGCCATCTCGAGCGCGCGCGACGCCTCCTCGCGCGCGTCGTCGTACCGGCTGAGGTCGTACAGCACCTCCGCGTGCCGCATGAGCGCGGCGAGGGTCTTCACGCCGTCCTGCGTGTGCGCGCGTGCCGGGGCCGGCGGTTGCAGCTCGATCGCTTGCCGGTACCACGACTCCGCCTCGCGCAACGCGCGCTGCGCGAGCGCGCGGTCGCCGGCGCGCGTGAGGTAGGTCATCGCGAGCGCGGCCACGTCGCCGCCGGGACGTTGCAGCCCAACGAGCGCGGCTTGCGCATAGTGATAGGCGAGGAGCTCCACCCGCTCGTCGCCCGATGCGCGCAACCACTCCGCGACGGCGAGGTGCTTGCCCGCGCGCTCGCTGCGCGGGATGGAGTCGTACGCAACGTCACGCGTCACCGTGTGGTTGAAGCCGTACTCGCCGCCGCGCGAGAACACGAGCCCGCGATCTTCGAGCGAATGCAATACGCCCTCCACGTCACGCCAACCCAACGCGCGCAGCGCCGCCGCCGAGAACACCGGCCCGCACACCGCCGCGTCGCGCACGAGGCGCCGCTCCTCGGGATCAAGTCCGTCGATGCGCGCCGCGACGACGAGGTGCACGCTCTCGGGGACGCACCGTCCGCTCGCGTCGAGCAGCACCCACCGCTCAGGCTCGGCGACGAGCGTTCCTTGCTCGCGCAACAGCCGCACGATCTCTTGGAGGAAGAGCGGGTTGCCGCCCGAACGAAGCGCGAGATCGGCCGCGACGTCGTCCGGCACGTCGGCGCCGGGAAGCAAGAACCGCGTCAGCGCGTCGAGGTCGGGGCGGCCGAGCGATCCCAGCGTCGTCACCGCGTCGTCGTCGCGCGTGAACCCGAGCGTGTCGAGCGCGTCCTCCCATACGAGACCCAGGATCATCGCGGGCTCGCTCCACGGCTCGTCGTGCACCCACCGGAGGAACGACGCGACCTCGGGGTCGGCCCACTGCAAGTCCTCGACGATGAGCACGACCGGCCGCTGCCCGGCGAGCCCGGTCATGAAACGCCGCAACGCCGCCGCCATCTCGTAGTTGAACTCGCCGGGCACGGCGCGCGAGGGCGTCGCTTTCTCGTCGATGCGCAACAGGAGGCCGAGCTGCGCGACGAGCTGTGCGTGCTGCTCGCCCGGCTCGTGTGGGAGCGCGTGCTCCACGGTCGTCCACAATTTCTCGCGCGCGGCGTCGAGCGCGTCGCCGTCGTCGATGCCGGCGAACCCCCGCAACGCGTGCGAGATCGCGAGCCACGGGATGCGCTCGCCGAACGGTACGCCGCGTCCGACCAGGATCGTCGCATCGGCGAGCGAGGATGCGAACTCGCTCGCGAGCCGCGACTTCCCCACGCCGGGCGCTCCGGCGATAACGGCGACGTTGGACGTCTTCGTTCGCGTCACGTTCGCGAAGTGCTCGTCGAGCCGGCGCCGTTCGGTGTCGCGTCCGATCAGCGGCGTGAAGGCCGGCTCGAAGAAGCGTTCGAGCGCGGAGTTGCGCACCTCCAGCGCTTCGAACACGCGCAGCGGCTCGGCTTTGCCCTTCAACGTCACCGGCCCCAGCTCGCGATAGCGGATGCTGCCGGTCGTGAGCGATCGGGTCGTGTCGCCGACGAGCACCACGCCGGGCGCCGCGAGTCCGGCGATGCGGCTCGCGGTGTTCACCGTGTCGCCGACTACGTCGATCGTGTGACGGCCCGGCGCGATCGACACCCACCCGGTCTGGATGCCGCAGTGGAGGTCGAACGCCGGACCCTCGCGCGACGCACGCACTGCGCTGCGCGTTGCGAACGCGGCGCGCACCGCCCGCTCCGCATCGTCGGGGTGCGCCACCGGCGCGCCGAACACGGCGAAGAAACCGTCGCCCATGGTGTTCACGATCGTGCCGCCGTGCGACTCGACGACTCCTTGCAAGCGATCCATCAGCGGAACGACGAGATCGTGGACCTCCTCGGGGTCCATCGACTCCGCGGCCGACGTGAACCCCGAGAGGTCGGCGAACAGAACGGTAACGAGGCGCCGCTCGCGCCGCGCTGCCTGCGCGTCTACCGTCGTCCCCTCCGCGTGGTGCGCTTGCGCGCCTTCGCCTTGGCGGGGGCGCGCTTCTTCGCCTTGGCGGGGCGCTTGCGCGCCTTCCCGCGCCCGCGTCCGCGCGCGCGTGCCGCTCCCGGCGCGACGAACGGCGTGATCGCAGCGACGATCGACGTGGTGGTCGACACGATGCCCGGTACGGTTTGGATCTCGCGCATCACCTTGCGAGCGATCGCCTCGACCGTCGGTCCGGAGACTTGCATCACCGCGTCGTACTCACCGGTGAGGAGCGCGAGCGACAGCACCGACTTCGCTTGCGACAGCGTCTTGAGCGCGGCCTCCCCCATGCCCGGCTGCACGCGCGCGAACACGAGCGCTTGCGGCTGCGAGGTCGCGGCTGTGCGAAGGGGCATCGTGGGGATCGAGATCCCCGTCGGCCGCGTGAACGCCGCCGACACCGGCAGTCCCGCCGACGTGGTCGTGCGCAACACGCCCGGCGTCCGCTGCACCTGATCGACGAGCCGCGTGCCGAGCTCGTTGAACTCGACGTTGTCGATGCGCGCGAAGACGTCGTGCTTGCCCGTGATCGCGGCCGCACGCGTGACGGCCTTCGCCTGGACCAGCGCGTTCATCACCGAGGTCGCCATGCCCGGCTCCGTCTGAATGAACAAGTAGACGTCCATGTCCGTGTCCTCCTCGTCCTGCTCGCCCGGCCGCGCGCGTCCCGCTCGTCCGGTTTGCGACGCTAGGCTAGGTCCGCCCGAACGTGCGAGGCAAGCAGGCACGTGCTAGCGCGCCGGAGGGGCATGCCGCCGACGCCATGTTCACTCAGTGAGCCTGGCTCGCGAGGGATGGAGGAGGCCGCACCGACGGTGGCCGCCGCGACGGTGGCCGCCGCAGTCGGAGGCGACGGACTCTAGGCGTGGAGCGGGCGGAAGCCGCCTTCCTCGTAGCGCGCGAGGACGAACAGCAAGTCGGAGAGGCGATTGAGATAGCGCACGACCTCGGATTGCGGGAGCAGCCCCTCGCGTTGCATACGAACAGCTTCACGTTCGCAGCGGCGCACGATCGAGCGTGCGAGGTCGATCACCGCGCTGGGGAGCGTCTCGCCGGGGACGACGAACTCCTTCGGCATCCCGGTGCGCGCGACGTATTCGTCGATGATCGCCTCCAGGTCGGTCACCATCGCGGCCGATATGCGCGTCTGGCCGTCGACGAGCTTCGAGCGCTTGTCGGTATGGGTCGCGAGCTCGGCGCCGACCACGAACAGCTCCCGCTGCAACCGCAACAACAGCTCCGCGAGCTTCACGTCGGCGATCTGCGATCGCGCGACGCCGAGGGCGGCGACGGCCTCGTCGGACGCGCCGTACGCCGACGTGCGCACGTCGTCCTTCGAGACGCGGCCGCCGAACAGCAGGCCGGTCGTGCCGTCGTCTCCGGTCTTCGTGTAGATGCGCGGCATGGCGAGGCTAGTGTACGCGCGACGCCGGGCACGGCTCGTTCACGACACAGTCGGCGCACATCGGCACCTTCGCATGGCAGATGGCGCGGCCGTGCTCGATGAGCAGGTACGTGAGGTTCCACCACCGCTTGCGAGGGAACAGCGCCATCAGGTCTTGCTCCACCTTGTTCGGGTCGTCGTCCTGCGAGAAACCCAGCCGGCGCGAGAGGCGATGCACGTGCGTGTCCACGGCGATCCCTTCGACGACGCCGAACGCGTTACCGAGCACGATGTTCGCCGTCTTGCGCGCGACGCCGTGCAAGCGCAGCAGCTCTTGCATCGTGCGGGGAACCTCTCCCCCGAACTCCTCGACGAGCATACGGGCGAGCGCGCGCAGGTTGCGCGCCTTCTGGTTGAAGAACCCGGTCGACTTGATGTCGGCCTCGAGCTCGCCGGGCGGTGCGTTCGCGTAGTCCGCCGCGGTGCGGTACTTGGCGAACAGCGCCGGCGTCACCTTGTTCACCATCGCGTCCGTCGATTGCGCGGAGAGCACGGTCGCGACGACCATCTCCAAGGGATTGGAGAAGCTCAGCGCGACCTTCGCGTCCGGGTACGCCTTCGCAAGGCGCGTATACACGAGCGACGCGCGCTTCTTCTTGTCCGATGGCGTCTCGCGCGCGAGCCACGCAGCGAGCGGCTCCGCCTTCGGCCGGACCATTACCCCGCGAGCAGCGAAGCGACGCGCTCGCGCCACACGGTGCCGTCGCCGAGATACAGCTCGTCCCACTTCGCGCGCTTGAAGTACAGATGTAGGTCGTGCTCCCAGGTGAAGCCGATGCCGCCGTGGATCTGGATTCCCTCCGCGGTGGCGTACCTGCCGGCCTCGATGCCGGCGACGCGCGCCGACGCCGCGGCGAGCGGCGCGTCGGGCGTGCCTTCGTCGAGCGCCCACGCGGCGTAGTACGTGCTCGAGCGCGCGCTCTCGGTCAGCAACAGCATCTCCGACAGCTTGTGCGAGTTGGCTTGGAAGGAACCGATCGGCTTGCCGAACTGCTCGCGCTGGCGCGCGTAGTCGACGGTCATGTCGAGCACCTGCTGCGCGATACCGGTCTCCTCCGCAGCGAACGCCACGGCGGCGCGATCGAGCGCGCGTTGCAGCACGCTCCATCCCTCGCCCTTCGCGCCGAGCACGCGATCCGCGCCGACGACGACGCCGTCGAGCACGACCTCGCACAACCGGCGGCTCGCGTCGAGCGTCGCCAGCTGCGTGATGCGCGCCTCGCTCGCCGGGACCGCGAACAGCGTGGTTCCCGCGCCGGTGCGCGCGAGCACGATCAGCTCGTGCGCGACGTGCGCGTCCGGCACGAACACCTTCGCGCCCGAGATGCGCCAGCCGTCTCCGCTCTTCTCCGCGGTTGTTTGCAAGGAGGGCGCGTCCCAGCGACCTTCTTCTTCTATGGCGGCCAGCGTCACGCGCGTCTCGCCCGCGGCGAGCGCGGCCAGCAGCGCGTCGCGAATACCACCCTTATCCGCGGCAAGCAGGACCGGAACAGCAAGCGCCACCGCGCTGAGATACGGCGCCGGGAGGATCGCGCGTCCGGTCTCTTCGAGCAGGATCGACTGCTCGACCCAGCCGAGGCCGAGCCCGCCGTCGGCTTCGGGGATCGCGACGCCGAGCCACCCCAGCTCGCCCACGGTCTTCCACAGCGATTCGTCGAACGCGTCGTCGGTCGCCATGATGCGCCGGAAGTCCGCCGCCGTGGACTTGTCGCCGAGCACTTCGCGCGCGGACTTCCGCAGCGCTTCCTGGTCTTCAGTGAATCCGAAATCCATCTCGCGTCCTCACTTGTGCTTGGGGAGACCGAGCACGCGCTCGGCGATGATGTTGCGCAGGATCTCGCTCGTGCCGGCCTCGATGGAGTACGCGCGCGAGCGCAAGTGCAAGTACTGCCAGCGCCCGCCGTCGACGGCGTGCTCGGCGCCGCTGGAGACGAGGCCCGCCGGGCCGGCGATCTCCATCACGGCTTCGAGCAAGCGCTTTCCGGACTCGCTCCACAGCAATTTCCCGAGGGAGCCTTCCGGTCCCGGCACACCGGTGCGCATCACCGACGTGAGCGCGCGGTAGTTGTTGAGGCGCAGCGCGCTGATCTCGACGTGCGCTTGCGCGAGCTTCTGCCGCACGACCGGGTCCTCGAACGCGGGCTTGCCGTTGCGTTGCACGCGCTTCGCCATGTCCACGGCGTCGCGCAACATCATCTCCGCTTGCGTCGCGAGCGCGAAGCCGAGCGTGCCGCGCTCGTGCAGCAGCGTCGTCATCGCCACGCGCCAGCCGTCGTTGATCTCGCCGATCACGTTCTCGCGCGGCACGCGCACGTCGGTGAAGAAGGTCTCGTTGAACTCCGCCTGGCCGGTCATCTGCCGCAGCGGCCGCACCTCGACGCCCGGTGTGTGCATGTCGACGAGCAGGTAGGTAATGCCGGCGTGCTTGGGCGCGGTGGGATCGGTGCGCACGAGCAAGATGCACCAGTCCGCGAGGTGGCCGAGCGTCGTCCACACCTTCTGCCCGTTGACGACGAACGAATCGCCGTCGGTGATCGCCGTCGTGCGCAAGCTCGCGAGGTCGGAGCCGGCGCCCGGCTCGGAGAAGCCCTGGCACCAGATCTCATCGCCGGAGAGGATCTTGTCGAGGTGGCGTTGCTTTTGCGCCTCGGTGCCGTGGGCGATGATCGTCGGACCCGCCATGCCGATGCCGATGACGTTGAGCATCGGCGGCGCCTTCGCGCGCGCGAACTCCTGGCTGAAGATGACTTGCTCGATGAGGCTCGCGCCGCGTCCGCCGTATTCCTTGGGCCACGAGAGCCCCGCCCAGCCGGCGGCGTGCAGCGTGCGCTGCCATTCACGCAGCGCGTCGATCTGTCCCGGCTCGTCGGTGATCTCGCGCGAGACGCCCGTGGGGACGTTGGCCTCGAACCACTCGCGCACCTCCTTGCGGAATGCGCCTTCGGCCGGCGTGTCGCGGAAGTCCATGGCGTTCTCCCCTGTTTGTTACCCGCGGGTAAGTTCGGCGCGCACAATCCTAGCGCGCAGATCGGAACCGCGATAACCGGGGCCGTTTCTAGCGGCGAGCGGCGCGAACGCGGCGAGCGAGCAAGGCCGCGGCGACCACCAAGAGGAGCGCCAGGGTTGCGGCGTCCTCCACGCCGGTGGCGGGAAGCCTCCCGGTGCGCTTGTCGGTGACGCTGCCCTGTTGCTGTTGCGTCCGGCGCGTGCCCTGCACCTTGGTGGCGTACAGGCTCGGCCCGGCGACCTGGCGCGAGAAGGCCACGTGCCGCGCACCGTTCGCGTTCTCGGTCCACGCCACGTTCGCCAGGCCCTGCGGGTCGAGCTGCACCTCGATGAAGTCGAGCAGGCTGCGGTCACCGCCCACGGCGCACGCGATGCCGGCCGTGCACACCTGGCCGATGTGGATCGGCTTTTCGGACACGCGCGTTTGCGTGAACGCCGGCTTCGCGTCGAGCGCGTTCAGGCTTTGCACCATCTCGATGTTCCAGATGCCGTCGAGGTCGTTGGGCGACGTGGCCGACGACGAGGCGAACGCGATGTTGATGCGGCCGGCATCGCCCGCCGCCACCCATGGGAACACGTGCGTGCCGCGCGTCTTGTTCACCACCATCGGAGCGCTCCACGTCTCGCCCTTGTCCTTCGACACCGACAGCATGACGTCGGCGCGGCCTCCTTCGACGTCGGCTTTCGCGGCGGTCACGTACACGTTGCCCGCGCGGTCGAGCGCCATCGCCGGGAACAGGTTGCCCGCGTTCGCGCCCACCGGGAACGCCATCGCCTTGTGATTCGTGAACGTCGCGCCGCGATCGTGCGACACGGCAACGTAGATGGAGTTCGCCGGTCCCCACGGCCGGCCGTCGCTGGTGACGTTGGTCTGCGCGGTGCCGCACGCGTACACGATGTAGATGGTCTCGTCCTTCTGGTCAACCGCGACCGGACCGGAGAAGGTGTTCTCGAAGCAATCCACGTACTCTTGCGTCTTCGTCAGCTCGTGTACGAGCGTCGCTTGCGTGAACGTCGCGCCGCCGTCGTCGGAGCGGAACACGATCTCGTTCTCGAACCCGATGTCGTGATAGCCGAGGTACACCGTCTTCTCTCCGTAGCTCGCGATCCACTGGCGATCGGATTCGTAGCCGGTGATCGCGCGCTGCGGGAACGTCTTCGCGTGATCGGTGGACTTCAAGATGTTGATCGACACGACTGCGAGGTCGGCGATGTAGATGTTGTCGTTGCGATCGATCTCGATCTCGGAGTCGCCGCCGCCGAGCATGAAGTCGGAGTCGAAGTCGCCCATGTGCGTGAAGCTCGTCCCGCCGTTCTCGGACCGCCACAGGTGCACCCCGGCGCCCGGCGCCACGACGTAGATGCGTCCCTTGGAGTCAACCGCGAGGCTCGGCTCGCCGGTGTTCTTCGACGCCTCTTTGTCGGTGGTGGGATCGACGATGGTGTTCTTCTGGAAGCGAATCGGCGACGCCGGCCGCGCGGTGTCGGCGAGCGCCGGCACGAGCATCGCTTTGGCGGTGTACGCGTTCTGGTTGGCGCCGAAGGGCTCGACCACCACGTCGTAGGCGCCGCTCTTCGGCGTCAGCAACGTGACCTGGTCGTGACCCGCCTCGCGCAACGCCGAGGAACGATTCCACTTCGGCGCCGTCGTCCACGAGACGGTGACGTCGGCGTCGTCCTCTCCGGTCGTCGCGACCGAGATGCGCACGCCCGCGCGCGGGTGCAGCGCGTAGTACGTCTCCGGGATCGCGATCGCGAGCTTGAAGGTGTCGGAGTCGGTCGTGAGCGGCCCGCCGGTCCACGTCACCACCGGCGACGTGGGAGAGATGGTGCCGCTGGTGGGCGCGGCCGCGCGCACGAGCAGCGGCGTCGCCGCGAGCGTCAGCGTCAGCGTCGCCGCGGCCAGCACGGAAAGGATTCGTCTCACGGGAGTTCCTCCGATTCGCCAGGTTCGTTTTGGAGGAATTCGGCGGTCGCGCCCGCGAATCCTGCCTCGGCGTGGGCTACGCTGACCGGCATGCGTCGGGGGTTGATCGGCTTGCTCACATTCCTCGCGCTCGCCGGAGCGACGAGCGTGCCGGTGAGGCGCGGGATTCCCATCACCCCAGGCGAGGCCCAGGTCGAATCCTCACGCGTCGAGGTCCGGGTCGAGATCACGTTCGCACCCGACCCCGCGCCGCAGGATCGCATCGACCTCGCCGGACAGCTGTTCCGCATGACCAACGACACGCGTGTGCGCGCGGGGCTGCGCCCGTTGCGATGGTGGCGCGACGCCGTGCACATCGCGGCGGAGACGCAAACCGATCGCATGGTCGCCGCCGGCCGC
Organism: Actinomycetota bacterium; assembly: GCA_044868775.1. Lineage (GTDB taxonomy): Bacteria > Actinomycetota > AC-67 > AC-67 > AC-67 > JBIOWR01. The sequence continues at coordinate 17,276 of JBIOWR010000006.1, read as the reverse complement.
CTGTACCACAACCCCGATCTCGACCGGCTCCTCTACACCCTGCGGGCGCAAACGATCGCGGAGAACGTCGGCATGGGGCCGTCGGTCTCCGCGCTGCACCGCGCGTTCATGAAGAGCAAGGATCATCGCGTCAACATCCTCGACCGCCAGCTCTCGCTCGCGGCGGTGTGGGCGGTGCAGGACGTCGACGGGGTGATCTTCGTGACGGTCGTGTTCGGCCGCCCGGCGCCAAGGCCGGTGACGCGCTAGCGCGCGGGCTCGACCCAGGCCTCTTCGCCCGAGGACGTGATCTCCTTCTTCCACACGTACGCTTCGGCTTTCACGCGATCGATGAGCGCGCGGGCGGCGGCGAACGCTTCCTCGCGATGAGGTGCACTTGCGGCGACCACCACCGAAGGTTCACCCGGCAGAACGCGTCCGATGCGATGCACCGCGACGGCGCCGCCGAGCGCGTAGCGCGCGGCGATCTCGCGCGCGATCGTCTCGAGCTGCGCCGGCGCTTTGTCTTCCCACGCTTCGTACTCCAGGTGCTCGACGTCCTTGCCCTCGTCGGGCGTGCGCGTCGTTCCTTCGAACACTACGAGCCCGCCGCAGTCGTCGCGGCGGATGTGCTCCACGAGCGCGCGCACGTCGAGCGGCTCGCGCTCGAGACCGGTGACGATGATCGGATCGGTCATGAGACCGGCGATCCTCCGTGCAGCATCTCGACGGCGTGCGGCAGCACGTCGAGGATCGCTTCCAGCCCTTCGCGCAACGCTTTCGGCGAACCGGGGAGGTTGACGATCAGCGTCGTCCCCCGCGAGCCGGCGACCTGACGGGACAGCGCCGCGAACGGCGTCTTCTGCAATCCGGCGATGCGCATGGCTTCCGCAAGCCCGGGCGCTTCGCGGTCGATCACCGCGCGCGTGGCTTCGGGCGTCACGTCGCGCGGGCCGAGGCCGGTGCCGCCGGTGGTGACGATGAGATCGATCGTGCCGACGTCTGCCCACACGCGCAGCGCCTGCTCGATCGCCGGAAGCTCGTCGGGCACGACCGCGGTCTCTACGATGTCGCCGATCTTTCCCGCCAGCTCCGCGACGAGCGGGCCTCCCTCGTCGGTGTATTCGCCGCGCGAGGCGCGGTCGGAGATCGTGAGCACCGCGATCTTCATTCGTACGTCACGCTCCCCGACTTTCCGCCGGACTTCGCGACGAGGCGCAAGTTCTCGACGCGCATGCGCGGGTCCTCGCTCTTCGCCATGTCGTACAGCGTGAGCGCGGCGATCGCGCACGCGGTCATCGCTTCGATCTCGAACCCGGTACGGTCGCGGCCGCGCACGGTCGCGCGCACCTCCACGCCGTCGTCGGCCTTGTCGATGGCGACGTCGATCGACGTGATGCGCAAGGGGTGACACAGCGGGATCAGCTCGGGCACGCGCTTCGCGGCGAGGATGCCGGCGATGCGCGCGGTGCCGGGCGCGTCGCCTTTCGGCACGCTCCCGGCGAGCAACGCGTCGCGCGTCTCGGCGGTAGCAACGAGGGTGCACGCAGCGGTTGCCTCCCGCATGGTCTCGGCCTTGTCGCCCACGTCCACCATGCGCGCGCCGTCGCTTCCTCCCGAGACCGGCGGCAGCACCGCGATCTCCGACGAAGCGGAAACGGAGCGCTCCCGGAGACGATCCTGCGGGACGGGGTCGCCGTCCACGACGACGGAGCAGATCGCGAGCACGCGCGCGAACTCGTCGCCGAAGCGCTCGCTCGCCATCTTCAACGCTTCGCCTGCGGTCGACGCCTCGACGGTGGCTTGCGCGACGCCGGCGGCGTCCTTGATGCGAGCGAAGAACAGCAGCGTGCTCACAACGGCTCCACGCGTACCTCGGCGTCCTCCGGGAGTCCTCCCGGAGGAACGATCGCGAACGCCTCGGTGGGGATCAAGTTCGACAGCACAACGCTCGATTGCGCGGGGAGCGGCACGACGGTGTCGCCCTCGACGCGGACGCGGCAGAACAACGTGCGGCTCGGCGATCCTTTCACCGCTCGCGCGAGTCGCGCGGTGAAGTGACGCGGCTCTGGATCGCGCGCGGCCATCAACCGAACCGCGGCCATAACGAACACGTGCATCCCCACGAACGCCGAGCCCGGATTCCCCGGGAGCGCCACCACCGGCGTGCCGCCGACCGAGCCGAACGCAACCGGCTTCCCCGGCTTGATCGCAACGCGCCACATCTTCAGCTCGCCTTCGCGCGTGAGCACGTCGCGCAGCCAGTCGTGCTCGCCCACCGACGCACCGCCGGTCGTGACGACAAGCTCGTGCTCGCTCGCGGCGCGCTTCAGCCACGCGGCGATCTCTTCGGGATCGTCGCCGATCATCGTGACGTCGCCGACGGATGCGCCGCCGTTGCGCAACAACGACGACAGCAGCACGGCGTTGGACTCGTAGATCTGGCCCGGCTTCAACGGCGTCCCGGGTGACACCAGCTCGTCTCCGGTGGAGAGCACCGCGACGCGCGGGCGCGGCGTCGCGAGCACGTCGGTGCGTCCGAGCGACGCCAGCACGCCGAGGTGCACCGGGCCCAGCAACGTCCCGTGCGGGACGATCTCGGTGCCGGCCGCAACGTCCTCGCCGCGCGGCCGCACGTGCTTGTCCGCAGGGATCGCCGTGAGCACGTGGACGATACCTTCGCCCGCGGTGGTGTCCTCCCACGGAACAACGGCGTCCGCACCGTCGGGGATCGGCGCCCCCGTCATGATCTTCGCAGCGGTGCCCGGCTCGACCACGAGCGTCGGCGCGGTGCCGGCCGGCAGGTCTTCGATCAAACGCAACGTCACCGGTGAGCTCGCGGACGCGCCTGCCGTGTCGGACGAGCGAATCGCGTAGCCGTCCATCGCCGACGACGCGAACGGCGGCACGTCCTCGTGCGCGACGACGGACTCCTGGATCACGAGCCCGAGCGCGTCGCCCAGTGCAACGCGCCGTGCGGGCAACGGGGCAAACGACGCCAGCACCTCGCGTCGCGCTTGCTCGTACGGAACGGTTGGAACCGCGAGCTCGTCGGCGGTAACGATGCGCTTCGTCATCGGCGCTCCTGCCACGAGTACCGTTGCTCTTCGAACGGGAACGCGTCGTTGTGGTAGCCGCGCACCTCCCAGAAACCGCGCTCGTCGTGCGGGAGGAACTCGATGCCGTTCGCCCACTTGACGCTCTTCCAGAAGTATCGCTTCGGCACCACCAGACGCATCGGACCGCCGTGCTTGGGCTCGAGCGGCTCGCCGTTGTGCGTGAACGCGAACAGCACGTCGTCGTCGCGCAACGCGTCGAGCGGCAGGTTCGCGGTGTAGCCGTGCGGCGCGTGCACGAGCGCGTGCGTCGCGCGCGGCAATGGGTTCGCGAGCTTCTCGACGGTGGTGAACGGAACGCCTTCCCAGGTGTTGTCGAGCTTCGACCAGCTCGTCACGCAATGGATGTCGTTGGTCTGCGTGGCGCGCGGCAACGACGTGAACTCTTCCCAGGTAAGGGACACCTCGTTGCCGACCTCGCCCCACATGCGAAAGCGCCACGTGGCCGGGTCGAAGCTGGGGATCGGCCCGTCGTGCAGCACCGGCCACCCACGGGTGAGGTGCTGCCCCGGAGGAATGCGCTCGGCCGGACCCTTCTCTCGGTGGAACATCAGCCCTCCCGTTTCGCGATGTCGTCGAGGCGCGTTTGGATCTGCTGCTCGAAATTCGATCCGATGGAACGGTCCTCGAGACCGGCCGCAGCGTTACGCGCGCGGTCCAGCGTCGCGCGCGCCTGCGCATATGCGGTTGCGGGATCGCGGTTGCTCGCGTACTTCACGAATTCGTCGGCGCGAACGATCAGGTCCCACACGCCGGCGGGATCGGTCGGGAGCGCATCATCCTCGGGCATGCCCGTAGCATAGCCACCGTGACGGCGGGCCTACTGCTGACCGGCGGAACCTCCACGCGCATGGGCCGCGACAAGGCAACGATCGACGTCGGCGGCGAGACGATGGCGGCGCGCGTTGCGCGCGCGCTGCGCGAGGTGGCCGGCCCCGTGCTCGTCGTCGGCGACGAATCCGGCACCGGCCTGGAGGCGATCGACGATCCGCGCGAAGGGCCACTCGTGGCCATCGCGACCGCACGCGCCGCATTGCGCGAGCGCACCGCCGGCGACGGGCCCGTGCTGGTGCTCGCGTGCGACTTGCCGTTCATCAACGCCGCGCTGTTGCGATTCCTCCTCGGAGAAGCCGCGTATCCCGGCGCCGACGCCGTTGTGCCGGTGCGCGACGGCCTGGATCAATCGCTGTGCGCGTGGTACGCGCCGCGCGCGCTGGACGAAGCCGTGCGCATCGCCGGGTCCGGCGCCCGCGCCATGCGCGATCTGCTGAAGGGCATCGCCGTGCGCCGCATCCCTCAAGGCGAATGGCAGGCGGTCGCGCACGACACGCGCGCGTTGCACGACGTCGACACGCCCGACGACCTCCGCGCCCTCATGCCTGACTGATCTCGAACACGTGCCCGCCCGGCTCGCGGAGGAACGCGCGCACCTCGCACCCTCGGCGGGCGGGCGGCCGGAGGTCAAACCCTCAGCGACTACTCAGGCCGCGCGGGTACCATGCCACGCGAGATGGAGACGCAATACTGCGACAAGTGCGGCGACCCCAAGATCCAGCCGGGCCGCTACGCGGACTACGTCTGCCGCTGCTGCGACGAGAGCGCGAAATGCCCGCACGTCGGCGCGATGACGCGGCTGATGCGGCGGATGTCCGGGCGCCGCACCTGACCACGCTGCGCCGCAACCGCGCGGCGCGCCCCTGGCGGAACCCCGCCGCGCCGCGCGTGCGGCTACCGCTCTTGGCGCGCGACCTTCAGGTCCTCCTGGAACAAGATCTCGATCTCGGGGAGACGCCTGCGCACGCCACGGCGAGCCACGATCCGGACGCGCACCTCGTCGACCGCTGCCGCCCCGTGCAGTACGGCCGACCAGGTGAGGAACCGGCTCAGGTGCGTCTCGAGGCGCCCGACGTCTTCGATCTCCTTGAAGTCCTTGACGTTGACGGCGACGAGAGCGCACGCGGGCGACACGCCGATGACGTCGCGTGAGATCGACAGCGCCGACCGCAAATGGCCGAGCAGCAAGTCGGGCAATGCCACGGCTGCTTGCTCCTCTTCGTGCCAACCCCGGCGGCGCGGTTTCATCTGCGAAGCCCCCCGTTGCGCGTGTGGCCGTCGAGGCGTGCACCGATCGCCGGGGTCGTCACCGGCGTTGCCCGCGAATCTCCGCCCAACAACATTGGAATCCACCTTGTGCCCCTGGTAGCACAGTGGAGGTACGTTGCAGCGGAAGGCTTCGCCGGAATGTGCGCACAGTCCTGTCAAACGGATCGCGCGCGAATGAGACATTCGGCAACAACCGGTAGCGGATATCTCGCTTCATTGTCCAGACACACAAAGCCGGCGCCAACGAGCGGGCCGGCGGGACCCGGCGAGCGGCGCGGCCGGTCGCCCACGACCCGGCGCTATGCTGGCGGCCGTGGACGTCCTGGTCGTCGTCGGCAACGCCGAGCCGTCGCAGCGGCTCGTGGCGCGCGCGCTGCACGTGACGCGCGTGGAGCCCGGGATGGTGCACACCGACCTCCTCGCCGACCTGCGTTCGCGCATCCCGCGCGAGGTCGCGGTCACCGGCGACGAGAAGGACGCCGTCGCCGTCGCGCTGGAGCTGGCGAAGCACGGCTTCCCGGTGTCACTTCGGACCGAAGAGGCACCGCGCGACACCGCGCCGCTCGATCGCGCTGGCATTCGCGTGCGCCCGGTGAAGGACGAAGGCCCGCCGATGCACGTCGTCGACTCGCTCATCGACCTCGTCGGCAACACGCCGCTGGTGCGCCTCGATCGCACCGGCCGCGACCTCGAGTCCACGCTGCTCGCGAAGCTCGACTTCCTCAACCCCGGCGGCAGCGTGAAAGACCGCATCGCGCTCGGCATGGTGGAGGCAGCCGAGCGAGCAGGATTGCTGAAGCCGGGCGGCACGATCGTGGAGCCCACGAGCGGTAACACCGGCGTCGGTCTCGCGATCGTCGCCGCGCGACGCGGGTATCGCTGCATCTTCACGATGCCCGACAAGATGAGCCAGGAGAAGATCTCGTTGCTGCGCGCCTACGGCGCCAAGGTCGTCGTGTGCCCGACCGCGGTGCCGCCCGAGCACCCGGACTCTTACTACTCGGTCGCGCAACGGCTCGCGGACGAGATCCCCGGCGCGTTCCGTCCCAACCAGTATGCGAACCAAGAGAACCCGCGCGCGCACGAGCTTTCTACCGGACCGGAGATCTGGGGCCAGACCAACGGGCGCATCACCCACTTCGTCGCCGGCATCGGCACCGGCGGCACGATCTGCGGCACCGGCCGCTACTTGAAGTCGCAGAACCCGGCAGTGCAGATCGTCGGCGCCGACCCCGAGGGCTCGGTGTACTCCGGCGGCGGCGGACGGCCGTATCTCGTCGAGGGCGTCGGCGAGGACTTCTGGCCGGAGACGTTCGACCCGTCGATCGTCGACCGCATCATCGCGGTGTCCGATCGCGATTCGTTCCTCACCGCGCGGCGCGTCGCGCGCGAGGAGGGCATCTTGATCGGCGGATCGTCCGGGCTCGCCGTTCACGCGGCGCTCGTGCTCGGGCGCGACCTCGGACCGGACGACGTCGTCGTCGTGCTGATCCCGGACCACGGACGCGGGTACTTGTCGAAGGTGTTCAACGACGACTGGCTCGCCGACTTCGGTTTCCTGCACGCGGGAGGACAGACCGTGGGCGACGTGCTCGGCCGCAAGGCCAAGGAGATGCCGGTCCTCGTGCACGTGCACCCGGACGAGCCGGTGCGCGCCGCGATCGCAACCATGCGCGAGTTCGGCGTGTCGCAGTTGCCGGTGGTCAAGGCGGAGCTGCCGCTCGCAATCGCGGAAGTGATGGGAGCGGTCGAGGAGCGCGAGCTGATGGACAAGGTGTTCCACGACACGTCGCTCTTGGAGAGGCCCGTAGCGGAGGCGATGGGGCCGCCGCTGCCGACGGTCGGCTCCGGCGAGCCGGTGGACGCAGCGGTAGAGGCGCTCGAGCGCGGACCCGCCGTGCTCGTCGTGGACGCCGGACATCCCGTCGGCATCGTGACGCGCTCGGATCTTTTGGATTTCCTCTCCGGCATGGGACGCACGACGTGACGTCGCCGTACGAGTTCGAGACGCGCGCGATTCACGCCGGGCAGGATCCCGACCCGACGACCGGAGCGGTGATTCCTCCCGTTCACTTCACGACGACCTACGCGCAAGAGGCGGTCGGATCGCACAAGGGCTACGAGTACTCGCGCTCGGGCAACCCCACGCGCACCGTGCTCGAATCCGCGCTCGCGTCCCTGGAATCCGTTTCGTTCGGGCTCGCGTTCTCGTCGGGCCTGGGCGCGTCGGACGCCGTGCTGCGATCGGTGTTGCGCCCGGGCGATCACGTGGTGATCCCCGACGACGCGTACGGCGGAACCTACCGTCTCGTCGCAAAGGTGTACGAGCCGTACGGCGTCACGTACACGCCGGTGGACCTCTCCGACCCGGGTTCGCTGGAAAAGGCGTGGCGTTCCGAGACGAAGCTCGTGTGGCTGGAGACGCCGACGAACCCGATGCTGAAGATCTGCGACATCGAGCCGATCGCCGGGATCTGCAAGCAGAGGGGCGCGTTGCTGCTCGTGGACAACACCTTCGCGACGCCGTACTTGCAGCAACCGGTCGCGCTCGGCGCCGACATCGTGCTGCACTCCACGACGAAATATCTGGGAGGGCACTCCGACGTCGTCGGCGGGTTCGTCGGCACGAACTCAGACCAGCTGCGCTCGAGCATTGCGTTCGTGCAGAACGCGGCCGGCGCGGTTCCCGGACCGCTCGACTGTTACCTGACGCTGCGCGGCGCGAAGACGCTGGCCGTGCGCATGGAGCGCCACTGTGCGAACGCACGCGCCGTCGCCGAGTTCCTGGAGGGTCACGCGCAGGTGAGGCGCGTGCTCTACCCCGGTCTCGCCTCGCACCCCGGTCACGACGTCGCCAAGCGCCAGATGCGCGACTTCGGCGGCATGGTGTCGTTCCTGCACGCCGGCGGCGAATCCGAAGCGGTCGCGATGGTCGCGCGCACTCGCCTGTTCACCCTCGCCGAGTCGCTGGGCGCGGTGGAGTCGCTCATCGAGCACCCCGCCCGCATGACGCACGCGAGCGCGGAGGGATCGCCGCTGGCGGTGGATCCGTCGCTCGTGCGCCTGTCGGTGGGGATCGAGCACGTCGACGACTTGATCGCCGACCTCGACCAAGCGCTGCGTTGATTCCTTAGCGCGGCTTTTGCCAGATCGTGGTCTCGGCCACGAGGAAACGGTTGCGGCTCACGATCTTCCACGAGGGCGGGAATCCCCAGTGCGCGAGATCGGCGAGATGCGCCGTGTCGTCCACGAGCACGTAGCCGCCCGGCGCCACCTTGGGCAGCACGCGCGCGACGCACTCCTGCCGGAACAGCCCGTCTACCACGACGAAGTCGAGCGATTCGTCGGCGAAGTCCTCCACCACGGAGACGTACGGAGAGTTCTCCCACTGCTTCGTGGCGTTCAGCAAGCGCACCTCCACGCCGCGCAATCCCGCCGCTTCGACTGCGGCGCGCGTCTTTGCGGCCCAGCCCTCATCGTGCTCCACGCTCACGAGCGACCCGATGCGCGAGCCGAACCACACGGTGCTGCGTCCGCTTCCCCATTCGAGGCCGCGCATCTCACGGGTGAGGTGCTCCTCGCAGAACCGCACGGCGCCCGGAACGAGCCACGGCTCGCCCGGGTGCATCGCGTTGTGCACGTCCATCCGCAGCTTCACGACGAGGCTGACCGGACGTCGCGCGTATGCGGCGAGGTTCGCGAGCTTCATCGCCGGCCATCATATGGAGCCGCGCCGTCGAGTCCCGAAAGTGCGCGCGTTTGGAACAACGAACCGCGCGTGGTGAAATTGAGGCCCCCACGAGGAGGATTCGATGCCGAGAAAAGGAACGGTCCCCGACAGGAACCTTGCCATGGAGCTCGTCCGCGTGACCGAGGCGGCGGCGCTCGCGGCGGCGGGATGGCGCGGTCGTGGAGACAAGAACTCCGCGGACGGCGCGGCGGTGGACGCGATGCGACTCATGCTCGACACCGTGAGCATGGACGGCATCGTCGTCATCGGCGAAGGAGAGAAGGACGAAGCGCCGATGCTGTACAACGGCGAGAAGGTCGGTGCGCGAACCGGTCCGCAGGTGGACGTCGCGGTCGATCCCATCGACGGCACGCGCTTGCTGTCGCGCGGGCAGCCCAACTCGATCTCGGTGGTCGGAATCGCCGAGCGCGGCACGATGTTCAACCCGGGGCCGTGCGTGTACATGGACAAGATCGCTACCGGCGCCGAGGCGGCCGACGTGATCGACATCGAGGCGCCGATCGCAGTGAACATCAAACGCATCGCGACGGCGAAGGGCATCGACGAGACCGACGTCACCGTCATCGTGCTCGACCGTCCGCGTCACGATCACATCGTGAAGGAAGTGCAAGAAGCCGGCGCGCGCTTGCGCATGATCTCCGACGGCGACGTCGCCGCCGCGATCATGACGTCGATGTCGCACACCGGCGTCGACTTGCTGCTCGGCATCGGAGGCACGCCCGAAGGCGTCATCGCGGCGTGTGCGTTGAAGTGCATGGGCGGCGCGATACAAGGAAAGCTCTACCCGCGCAACGACGAGGAGCGGCAAGCGGCGATCGACGCCGGCTACGACCTCGACGCCGTGCTCGACACCAACACGCTGGTGGCCGGCGACGACGTATTCTTCGCGGCAACCGGCGTCACCGACGGGACGCTGTTGCAAGGAGTGCGCTACCGGCCGGGTGGCGCCACGTCCGAGTCGCTCGTCATGCGCTCGCGCTCCGGCACGATCCGGCGCATCCAGTCGGAGCACCGCTGGGAGAAGCTCGTGCGCGTATCCCAGATTCCGTATCACCCCACGCAAGATTCCTAGCCCGGGGCGATCTGGCTTCCTTGGTAGTAGCCGAGCGCACGGTACGCCTCGAACTGCTGGTGGTTGAAGATCTGGTCGCCGGTTGCGATGTCGGGGAACGACGCTTCCTCTTCGGCGTACGCGTGCACGTCGAACGGCATGCCCGCAGTGAGCGCCGGTTCGATGAGCCAGATGCATCCGATGCGTCCGTTCGGATAGGTGAACGAGCCCTTGACGTATGAGGCAGTCGCGAGCGAAACCGCCTCGTGGGGCGCGGCTTTGCGACGGAGCTGGCGGCCGGTCTTCTCCCCCTCGATCGGCGGGCGCAACGGCGATGGGTCGATGTCGATGTTCACGCACAGCTCCTCGCGCGCGAGCGCGATCGCCTCGCCGATCGTTGCGAAGCTCTCCTGGCTATCGCCGCCTGCGTTCACGCATACGATCTGCGTGCACCCACGGCGCAACAGCTCCACGAGACCGAGGTTGTCCCAATGGCCGCCGTCCGACACGTACAGGTACGGCTCGCGGCGGCGGTAGCGTCCTGCCACCTCGCGCAGGAACCACGACCAGCCCGGCCGGTCGATCCATCGCTCGCCGCGCTTCATCTTCGCGACGTACTGCGGGTGCGGCAGCCACACTCCCAAGCGCAAGTTTGCGAACGCAAACAGCGAGCCGACGGGACCGTAGTTCATCTTGCCCATCGCCGGTGAGAACGCAGCGCCGGAGATCGACATCGCCGCCGGGATCGTGATGTCCTTTTGCCGCGCCTTGCCGAGACGTTCCCAGTACTTCTGCGGGGAGACGTACCCGACGAGCGGACCGCCGATCTCCGTGGACGAGAAGGTCCAAGACGCGGCGCGCCGCGCCGGCGGCACGACGCCCTTCTCCGACAGGTTCACCGCGCAGCACAGCAACAGCTGCGGGAAGCCCTTCCTCTCCTCGGTCAGATCTTGGAAGCGCACCGGTCCCTTGTCGTACTTCTTCTGTCCCTGACGGAAGAACGCATCGGACAGGCGCCGCTTGTAGAACGGATGCAGCGACCACGCGTGCCCGTCCACGAACCGTTGCAAGACGACGAGGAACACGAGCACGGCGAGCACGCGCTTCCACTCCGGCCAGAACAGCCACGACGGCATCGTGTGGTTGAACACGGTGAAGCCGAAGAGCTTTCCTTCGGCGCCGATCGCCGCGGCGTACATCACCTGGAGCAGGAACATCATCAGCGGAACCACGATCACGGCCAAGGCCGCCGCGATCTTGAACGGCGTCATCTCGTACCAGCGCAACTTCTCCTTCGCGCCGACGAGCCACTTCCATGCCTTCTTCACGGCGTTGCCGCTGGCGCCCGACGGCGCGGTGCCGCCGGCCGACTGGTTGCGCCCGAAGAAGCTGCGCAGGGCGAGCGTCATCACGAGGAGCAAGCCTCCGCTCGGCACCCACGCGTCGTCGAGCGGCAGCTCTTCCTCGGACGAGATCGGACCGAGCTTGTCGGCCAGAAATTGCGACAGCCAGGGAAGCACGATCAGGATCATCACGAGCGCGCACCCGATTCCGCCCACCACGAACGCCACGCGCACGAACCAGACGCGCCAGCGCGCCTGCAAGCGCAACAACATCCCGAGGAACGCCACGAGCGCACCCGCGAGCAGGAACCCGAACGACAGGAACAGCATCCACGGATCGAACTTCACCCGGTCCCGCGCGAGGAGACCCTTTTTTGGCAGGATCACGGGCTGGCGAACGATCTTGATGTGCTCGCGCAAATCTTCCGCCGACAGCGCGGTCTTCCCGACGATCTCGAGCTCCACGCGGATGTCCTTGGGCAACAGCGCGAACACGGCCTCGCCCTTGTCGGTGTCCGCGCTCGCGCAATCCTCCAGCGGTGCGATCGGCACCGGCTCGAGCACCGGCCGGCGGATCAGCTTCGGCGTGTCGTCGCGCACGCGCACGATCCCGGGTCGCTTCTCCTGCACGACGAACGCGTAGTCGCCGGAGTCGTTGTCGAATGGCTCAGCGTCGAGACACGCAGCGCGCTTCGATTCCTCGACAGAGCTGTCTTCCTCCAGGTGAACCGCGAACAAGCGCGAGTCGCCGTCGGTCGACGGGATCTCCTCGACGGTCGAGATCGCCGCCTTTGCGATCTCGCGATCGACGAGCGTCACCGGCTCGCGCGCGTCGAGCTCGTCGTGGGCGGCGCCGACGAGCCAGCCGATCGGATGGCCGACGGCGAACAGCACGATCCAGATGACGAGCAGGCCGAACAGCAACCCGCTAATCAGCGTCGCCAGCGCGGCAAAGCCTCCGCGCAAGTTCGGGATGAGGTACGAGGAGTTGTCGCGGAAGTGGCGCTCGTGCCGCGAGCCCGGCGCGAACGGCTCCTCGCCTTCCTGCTTGTCCAGCGAGTTCGCGACCGCGACGCCCGCGGCGATGTAGCCACCGCCGGAGACCGCCGCAAGGTACTTCGCGTTGCGCAACACGCCGCCCTTTTGCAGCGCTTGGATCACGCCGAGCGAGAACGAGGCGGAGCGGATACCTCCACCCGAGAAGCACAAGCCGAGCCGATCCTTTTCTTTCTCGTCCCCGGCGAGGCCGGGCGGATCCTTTTTCTTCTTGCCCTTCTTGTCCTCGTCGTCGGGCGGATCCCACGATTTCTTTGCGTGGTCCGGACGGTTCGCCGGCGAGGCGTGCAACCACTCGTTCTCGTGTGGCCGGCGAGGCGCGAACGCGCGCCACGCCAGCGCGAGCACGCCGAGCGCGAGCGCCGACCACTTGCAATAACCGAACCACAGCATCACGGTGTTGCACGTCGGATCTGCACCTTCGGCAACCTTTTGCGCGTCCTGGTGCAACAGCACGTTCTCGACGATGTCGCAGAGCGCACCCGCGAAGATGAGCGCGAGGCTCGCGCGCTCGATGTTCGTTCCGTCGCGGATTACCCGCTCGCGTTGCAAGCCGATGACGCGCCACGCGAAGTACAGCGCGAGCGCGCCGTACACGACCGCGAACCCGATGTCCCACAGCGCAGCGTTGGCGAAGTCGCCCGGGTTCTTCTTGACGATGTCGGCAAACGCGGTCGTCTTGGCGAGCTGCGCCTTGATGTATTCCTTGGGCGCGATCGACAAAAGGATTCCACCCGCCGCCAAGATGCCCAGGACGGGTAGGACGAACGGCCAAAGGTTCGGCCGTGGCTTGCGTTCCTTGACTTCCATGTCGGCCCTCCAGCGTATGTACGCCGAAGCCCGACGGATGTAGCGAAGGAGTTGGGTGCTTGCCTAGCGGCGGCGCTCCCAGGGCCGGAGCGGCAGCGCCGAGGCGCGCCAGAGCGCCCAGAACCACACGATGAGGTTGAGCGGAGAGACGAGCACACCGAGCGCCCACCACGGCCGCAATCCCGCGGCCATCGCGAGCAGCAGCGTCCCCATCGCGAGCGCCGCATAAGCGGTGCCGGCGAACGCCAGCACGCGGTTCCGCTCGGACTTGACTTGCTCGGTGCCGAGGTCGAACCGCGTGCGCACGTCCGGGTCCGCGCACACCGACGAGTCCTGCCCCGCCGCGCGCGCGCTCTCCTCGCACGTCGGCAGCTCCTTGAAGTACTCCATGATGCCTACCTCGCGCAGCGCCGAGCTCGTGGCCCAGATCGTGTATCCGGGAAGCGCGAGGAACACGCCGAAGAACGCGAGCGTCAGCGCGAGGAACTTCACCGCGCGCCAGCCCGACGGGCGCGGACGCTCGACCGGCTGTTCGGTCAGCCTGCTCGGGAAGACCCAATCGGGGACGCTCACCGGAGGCTCTTCGAGCGTCGCGATGCGAAGCGTCTCACCGGTCGCAGCGAGCGCCGAGCCGCACGAGACGCAGAACTTCGCCGCGGATTTGTTCTCGGTGCCGCACCGCGCGCACTGGACCATGGAAGCATCATCGAGCAAAACGCCGTGCCGCGCCATCATCCTCACCTCTCGCCAGTTCGCTCTCGCGGACGCTGCCGCCCGCTTCGCGAGCGTCGTTCGGCGCCCGCGTTCGACGCCTACGTGAGAATCGTGCCGACCAGCTTCGCGGCGCCGTTTCCGGCTTCGTCCGCGATCATCACCTTGATGGTGTACGAGCCGGGAAGCACGTTCGATCCCGGCTGCCACGTGTACGACTGCCCGCCTGCTGCGACCCCGAAGCGCGCGTCCTGGAAGATGAGCGACTTCGTGGGGCCGTCGCTGAAAACCTGGATCGCGTACGCGACCGTCTTGGAAAGATCGTCGGTCGCGCGGAACGTGACGTTCACCGGCTGGCCGGTTGCGCGCACGCCGTACGTTGCGGTGAGGTCCCACAGCTGCGGCGGCGTGCGATCGACGATCACCACGCCGACGGAGTACGGGCCCCACGCGGTGCCGTCGAAGGCGCGCACGAAGAACGGATGCGCGCCGCCCGGGAGCGAGCTCGGAACGCTCACCGTCGCCCGCAGGGATTCGGTCGTGCCGCCGAAGGAGCCGTCGATGGGGACGAGCGCGACCGGCGTCGCGTTGAGGGAGCGGAATCGAAGCTCGGCCCGCACGACGCCGGTCGCGCTCGTCGCGACGGCGGTGACCGTGCTGGACGGCGTCGAGGTCTTCGGCATCGTCGCTCCGAACACGTGCACGCCCGGCGTGCCGTCTCCGTATCGCAACGCACGCTCCACGTTGATGCGGCCCCACCCGAAGTACACGTCCTTGCCGGCGTTGCCGCGATCCTCCGCGCTGCGCTCGATGATCGTGCGCACCTGCGCCGGCGTGCGCGACGGGTCTTGCGCGAACAGGAGGCTCGCGAGACCGGAGACGTGCGGCGCGGCCGCGCTCGTGCCGCAGCTCGCGGTCGTCAGCTCGTTCGGCATGGGAGCGAGCGACACGACGCGCTCCGCCGGAGCCGCCACGGACACGTTCGCGTTGTAGTTCGAGCACGGCGCGCGCGTGTCTCCCGCCGTGGTGCCGGAGACGCTCATCACCTCCGGATACGAACCGGGGTAAAACGCGGCCGATCCGGTGTTGTTGCCCGCGGCCGCGACCACCAGCGCGGGACTCGATCCGTTCGTGACCGTTTTGATCGCGGCGTGCACGGCTTGCGAGTCGCCGACGATGCCGAGCGAAAGGTTGACGATGCGCGCGCCCTTCTGCCACGCGTACACGATCGCGTCGGCGAGCGAGGCTGCGTCGGTGGTTCCGTCTCCCGCGACGACCGTCAGCGGGAGGATGCGCGCCGCGTAGCCGATGCCGGCGATGCCGCGCGCGTTGTTGGTGGAGGCCGCCGCGATGCCGGCGACGTAGGTTCCGTGATACGCGGCCCACCCGCTCTGCTTGTTGGCCGGCACCCAATCGCGCGCGTTCGCGAGGTCGAGCTGACCGCCGTGGCTCACGTCGGTGCCGTCACCGCCGGCGTTGACGAAGTCCGGGTGCGTCGCGTCGATCTTCGCATCGAGCACCGCGATCGTGACCGGCGGCGCCGTTGGTTTGGTTTGGCTCGTGAAGAACCGCCCCGGCGCGCGGTCCCACCCCGCGCGCGCGTTGGTCACGTCGAGCGAGTACTGCTTGCTCGAGCCCGGGCACGCGCTCGCGACGCAAGGGTCTTGGGGGTCGAGGGCGGCGCGGCCGATGAGGTTCGGTTCCGCGACGGCCACGTTGGGATCGCTGTTGTACGACGCCAGCACCGCGTCGAGCGAAAGCTGCTCCGGGAATGCGACGAGCTCGAAGCCGATCGCCGGAATCCGTTTGACGACGTGCGCGCCCGCGCGCGCATGCGCCGCAGCAACGAGCGCAGAAGACGTGCCGGGATCGAAGCGAACGAGCGCTTGCCCGGGAACCGACGGAGGAGGCGGAGGAACCACGGGGGCCGCGGCGCCTGCGCGCCCGGCGATCGCGGCCGCGACGAGAACCGCAGCAATTCCCGGCGCGTATCGCGCCGATCGCCGACGAACGGTCCGGGCCCCCATGTCGCAAGCCAAAACGGTCGCCGGTCGTGTCCGTTGTGCCCGATAGCGGGTGGTTGTGGAAATGGTCCGGAGTGACTAGCCCGTAAAGCTGAAGGCGGCGGGGGCATACGCCCCTCGCCGCCCGGTGTGAGTCGTGAACGTGAACGCTTAGCCGCGCTCGTACTCCGCGGAGGCGGTGCCGGCCGGGCACTCGCTCCCCTCCGGGAACGCCACCGTGGTGTCGCCGCTGTGCACGAGCGACGAGCTCGACGTCGTCGACGACGAGTCGTTGCCCGCGGAGGCGGTCGACGAGCACTCGATGACGCTCACGCTCGCGTCGCCTGCCGTTACCGACGCGCCGGTGAACGACGACGTTGCGTTCGCCTCTCCGCTCGTCGTCTCGGTGGAGGACGCGCTGCGGCCGACCGTGACGCCGGCGACGCCGGGCGCGGATGCGTCGGCGATCGCTCCGGTTGAGGACGAGTGCGCGTTGTTGTTGCTCTGCGCCTGCGCCGAGCACGACGAGGAGAACAGCGACACGGTTGCCGGCGTGGTCTCGTCGCCGATCGTCTGTGCCGAGCCCGACTTCGTCTCGCTGTCGTTGCCGTTGTCGCCCATCTCCGCCGCGGCCGAGCACGACGGCCCGGATGCGACCTCTTGCCCTGCGATGGAGAACGACGATCCCGTCGCCTCGGAGCTCGCGCCCGCGTTCGCGGTCTCGCTCGACGAGTGCCCGCCCAGCGCGATCACGCCCGGAACCTCGAAGCTGCTCCGCGACGAAGCCTTGGAGTCGTACGGCGTCGTGTTGTTGGTCGCGAATGCCGCGCCGGCAATTGCAAAAACCGCAATCGCTGCCGCGAGCAACACGGAACCCCGTCTGATGGTGCGGTTCATGGCTCTCCCCCGTTTCGAACCGAATGCCCTGCGTAGTAGTTCGACCTCTCGCTGCGCACGTCCTCCGGTGCGATCGGCCGCTATTGCCGGATCGGGAGGGAGGAATCGGCGAAATCGAACCCCGCCGCCCGCGACTGGCGGCGTCCCGCGGCCCCGGTGGTAGTGCGGCGGCCCCCTCCCGCGCGACCGCGACTAAGCGCGGACGGCGGACTTCACGATGGCGAGGACCTCTTCGCCGTAGCGGGTGAGCTTCGTCGGGCCGACTCCGGCGATGGATATCAACTCCCCGAGCGTCTCCGGCTTCACCGAGGCGATGCGGTCGAGCGTGTCGTTCGCGAACACGGTGTACGCGGGCTTGCCGGTGTCGCGCGACACGCGCGTGCGCCAGTCGCGCAACGCCGTGAACAAGGGATCGTCGGGCTTGGCCGGAGCGGCGCTCTTGTGGGGGAGCGGGCG
>JBIOWR010000005.1:0-6295 GCA_044868775.1 Actinomycetota bacterium | reverse complement strand
GGATGCGCTGCCCCGGCTGGATGTTGATGCCGAACGGCCGCGCGCCGGTGCGCGCGAGGATGACGATCTCGTCGCCGATGGGCGCGCTGCCGACGCAATCCAGCTCCAACTCGTCGGAGAGCGCTTGCATCTCCGGGATCGCAAGCGTCACCGCCGGATACGAGCCGAGCGCAGAGTTGCCGAGCGCGATGAGCGCCGGACCGAGCGAGTAGCTCTTCTCGTTGGGATCGCGCACGAGATATGCGCAGCTCGTGAGCGCGGCGAGTATCGCGTGGAGCGTTGCTTTGTTCAAGCCGAGGTGCCGCGCGATCTCCGACAGCGAGTAGCGGTCGTTCGGATGCGCCGCGAGGAAGTTGAGGATCGCGACGGCGCGATCGACGGCGGGGGCGCGGCGGGCCATTAGCGCGAGCCCTCCGCAAGCCGTGCGATGCGCGGGCCGAGGCTCGCTGCGATCGCACGGTGACCGTCGTCGTTGGGATGCGTGGGATCCGCCAGCCCGGTCTCGTCGATGATCGGGAGTCCCTCCACGAGTGAGAGCCGCTCGTCGCCGTCGGCGATGCGCGCGCGCACCACGTGCTCCATCGCGCTGCGCAAGTCGCTCAAGGTCGCTCCCAGGATGTTTTTCGTCTCCTCCGCCTCGGGCCGCAGCAACGGGCTGCACACGAGCACCGGCGTCGTTTGGTGAGCACGCCGGACCACGTCGAGGAATGCATCGAGGTTCGCCGTCATCTGCGCCTCGGAATGCGGGATGCGATTCCAGCAATTCGTGCCATACGCAAGCGTGATCACGTCGGCTGCGAGTGACGCGACGTGCTCGGCCGACACGATCTCGCCGCGTGCTGCGCCCGCATACCCCATGTTGATGACGTCGAGCCCGTAGTCACGCGCCACCGTCGCGGCCCAGCTGAGCGCGGGTGACGACGCGCTCCATCCCTCCGCGATCGAGTCGCCGTAACACACCCACCGCGGTTGCGCAGGCGCCGGCTCGATCGTTCCGTGCGCCGCGTCGAGCGCGACGACGCGCGGCTTCATGCCTTCGGGTAGGTAGACGATCACCCGCTCCTGCGCCGGGCCGGTGCCGAGCTTCAGCCGCGCGCGGCCTTCGCCGAGCGCCGCGCGCTCCTCGCTCACGAGCGCGCCGTTGCGCCAGAGCTGGAAGGTCGTGCCGGCGCCCTCTCCACGAAAACCGAGCTTGTCGGTCGCGGTGACGTATGCGATCTCCACGACGTCGGCGTCGCCGGTCAGCTCCAAGCGAACGCCGGCCGGAACTTGCGCTTGCGTCCACGTGTCGAGCGGCAGCCGCGCGGCGTCGTCGGGCTTCGCGCGCGGATACGGCACGCGCTCGGTGCCGGCGAACGCAACTCCTCGCAAGAACGGCTTCGGGTCCATCTCGCTAAAGGGTCATCGGATACGGAAACTTCACGCCGACACCGCCGTCGACCACGAGCGTCTGGCCGCTCATGTACGAGGCGAGGTCGGAGGACAGGAACAGGATCGCCGACGCGATGTCGCTCGGCTCGGCGACGCGGCGCAGCGGCGCGTTGTCGCTTTGCACCTGCTTCCCCTTGTCGCCGAGGTATTGCGAGACACGCGGCGTCCACACCACGCCGGGAGCGACCGCGTTCACGCGCACGTTGCTCGGGCCCAGCTCCACCGCGAGCGAGCGCACCCACGACATCAGCGCAGCCTTCGCCGCGCCGTACGCCGCGTGACGCGGCGCCGACGCGATGCCGCTCACCGACGCGACGAAGGTCATCACGCCGCCGCCGTCCTCCACCATCGCTTTGCCCGCGAGCTGCGAGAACAGGAACGCGTGCCGCATGACCATGCCGAAGGTCCAGTCCCAGTCCTCGTCGCTCGTGTCGACGGCGTCCAGATACTTCGCCATGCCCACGATGTCGGCGATGCCGTGGATGCGGCCGAGCGCCCGTCTTGCCTCCGCAACGACGCGCTCCACGTCCTCGCGCGAGCGCGCGTCGGCGACGGCTGCGATGCCGCGCACCTCATCGGCGACTTCTTTGGCGAGGTCTTCGCGGTTGTCGATGCAGAACACCGTCGCGCCGGCGTTCGCGAGCGCGTGCGCCGTTTGGCGGCCGATCCCCTGCCCGGCTCCGACGACGACGAACCCGCGCCCGTCCAGCCGCAGCAGCGACGAGTAATCGGGAACCGGCGTGTCGTCGGTGCTCGTCAATCGACCACCCCGTAGTACGCGCCTTCGGGCTGACCATCCGCCGTCTTCATCTCGACGTCGACGTGTACGCCGCGCTTCTCCAGCTCGGGGATCACGTGCTTGCCGAGCAGCTCGATCGTGCGCATCACCGACTCGTGCGGCAGGTATCCGAACTGCACGTAGCACAACAGCTGATCGACGCCCAGCTCCGCGTACTTCAGCATCTTCTCGACGCAACGGTCGGGGTCGCCGACGATGATCATGTCGGCGTCGTTGAACACCTTCGGGTCGAACTTTCCTTCCTTGTGCCGCGTGAGCAACGGGAACAGCTTGTCCTTCTCTTCTTGCGGGAAGTGCGGGAACTCCCACTGGAGCGTGAACTCCGCGAGGTTCTGGTACCACCACCAGCACGACTCCCAGATCTTGTTCTCTTCGGCTTGCGCCATCGTGTCCGCACAATGCACGAGCGTGTACGCGGCCGCGCGCTGGTTGTGCACGCGCGTGATCGGCTTCGCGGTCTTCTGCGCCTCGCGGTACTTGCTGATCGCTTCGGCCATCTTCTGGATCGGCTGCATGATCGTGAAGCTCAGCAGCCCGAGGCCGAGGCTTCCCGCAACGGCGCTGGAGCCTTCGCTCGTCGCCGCCATCCACGCGGGCGGGTGCGGGTTTTGATACGGCTTCGGCGTGACCATGCGGTCTGGGAAGTCGAGCCACTCGGTCTTGAACGAGATGCGTTCCTGTTCCCACATGCGCACGATGAGGCCGATCGCTTCTTGCCATTGCTCGCGACTCTTCTCGCGATCGACGCCGAACGCGATCTGCTCCATAGGCGTGGAGCGGCCGGTGCCCCACTCCACGCGCCCCTTGCTGAGCACGTCGGCGACGGCGACCTTTTCCGCGACGCGCGCCGGATGCGTGAAGGCGTACGGCAGCAGCGTGACGCCGAAGCCGAGGCGGATCTGCTCGGTGATCTGAGTGAGCGCGCCGATGACGACCTCGGGAGCGGGACAGTGGGAGCGCCCCTCGCGGAAATGGTGCTCGACGAGCCACACGGTGTTGAACCCGAGCGCGTCGGCCAGCCGGATCTGCTCGATGGCCTCGGCGTAGGCCTTCTGTTCGTGCTCGCGCTGGCCCCAGGGGTGCTCCTTGCCCCACGGTTTCGGCACGTCGATCTCGTAGAGAAGATCGAGCTTCATCGGTCGCCTCCCGCTCCGTCTCGTGTCTTGCTGCTTTAGCCACCCGATATTTGCCAGAGCAAACAATTGATCGCGATAGCGAACGAAGTATCCCGAGCCGGCCGGGCTGGTGTCAAGGCCGGCCCCTGGTCCGGTCGCACGGAGCGCCGCCCCGACCGACGCGCGTCCCCCGACCGGCGCGTGTCCCCGACCGCCGCGGGCGAGCTGCGGTCACGGCGCGATCGCCCAGGCCACCGCCCCGCGCGGGGCGACCATGTACGCGAGCGGCTTGTTTCAAAACAACAACACGCGCGTGTTGTTCATTTGAAACAAAAACCGCGAGGAGTGTCGGGACCCGCGCGCGAGCGGACGCCCAGGCGTGCCGGCCCGCGCGAGCGAACGCACATGCGTCGCGGCGGGAAACGCCCCGCGGCTCAGCCTTGGCCGGCGGCGATCGTCGAGACGACGTACGCGTCGCGTTGGTCGAGCTCCTCGGCGATGCGTTCATCGTTCTCGATGAGCGCTCCGGCGTCGGCGTCGGCGAGATCGAGGATGCCCATGTCGGTGTACGCACGGCGCACCTTCGAGCCCCAGAGCCCGATCTCCTTGATGATCGGAACGATGCGCGCGAACAGACGGCGCGAGCGGCCGATCTGATACGGCGTCGATTCCATGTGGCCGACACATTCCTTCACCGGCAGCCCCAGCCGCTCCCACACTTCCTCTCCACGAAAACGATCGCGCATGAGGTAGCACGCCTCGACGACGAACTCCTCGCGCTCGTCGCGCTCGGCTTGAGTGAGCTTGGGGTAATAGTCGGCAAGCGCGAGGCGGCCGAACGCAACGTGGCGTGCCTCGTCTTGCATGACGTACGCGTTGATTGCGGCGGCAAGCGGGTTGCGCGCGAGATCGCGGATGAAACCGAACGACGCGAGCGCGAGGCCTTCGATCAAGACCTGCATGCCGAGATAGGTGAAGTCCCACCGCGAATCCTGAATGGTCTGCGACAGCAGCACTTGCAGCTGATCGTTGATCGGATACGCCAGCTCGAGCTTGTCGTGGAGGAACCGCGAGTACACCTCGACGTGGCGCGCCTCGTCGATCACCTGCGTCGCTGCGTAGAACTTGGAGTCGATGTCGGGAACCGTCTGCACGATCTTCGACGCGCAGATCAGCGCGCCTTGCTCGCCGTGCAAGAAGTTGGAGAAACGCCAGGCCTCGAAGTGGTGGCGCAGGTCGTTCTTCTCGCGCCCGGTCATGCGCTCGTGGATGGCCGAACCGTGGATCGGGATGTAGCCGTCGTCGACGTCGAGCGGGTTGTGCGGATCGACGTCGATCGACCAGTCGATGCGCACTTCGGCGTCCCACTGCTTCTGCTTTCCCTTGGAGTACAGGCTCAGCAAGCGGTCGCGCCCCTCGTCGTACTCCCAGTTGAAGATCGTGTCGAAGGAGCCGGGCAGCGACCACGAGTCACCCTGCGCCGGCACGGTGTAGATGTCTTTCGTCGTCACGCTGTCCTCCCCCGGCTTTCGCGCAACTGTACGCGACTTCGCTCCGATCCGGTACCTTTCCTCCTCGATGATCGAGCGAACGATTCGAACGGACCGCCTCGAGGTTGCGTATCTCGAGGAGGGAGACGGCCCTCTGGTGCTGCTGCTGCACGGCTTCCCGGACAACGCCCACACGTGGGTGCATCAGATACCGGCGCTCGCGAACGCCGGGTATCGCGCCGTCGCGCCGTTCTTGCGCGGCTACGCGCCGACGGAGAACCCGGAGGGCGGCTACTACGACCTCGCGACGCTCGTGGAGGACGCCGCGTCGTTCATCCGCGCGATCGACGACGGTCCGGCGTTCGTGGTCGGCCACGACTTCGGCGCCGTGACCACGTACGGGTTGTGCAACGCGCACCCCGATCTCGTGCAGCGGGCGGTCGCGATGGCGGTGACGCATCCGGCGATCGCACCGCGATTCATCGGCTCGTACGACCAGGCGCGGCGGTCGTTCTACATCTTCTTCTTTCAGATCCCGTACTTGCCGGAAGCGTCGGTGGAGGTGAACGACTTCGCGTTCATCGAACGGCTGTGGCGGGATTGGTCGCCGGGGTTCGACCCGACCGAGCACTTGAAGAGTGTGCGCGAGACGTTCTCGCAACCGGGCGCCGTGAAGGCGGCGATCGATTACTACCGCACGTTCTTCAACCCGAATCGGAACGACCCGGCGCTCGGCGCTACGCAAACGGCCCTGTCCCAACCCGTCGCGTTGCCCACGATGACGATGTTCGGGTTGAACGACGGCGCGCTCGATCCGATGTTCGGCGAGATGGCGGACGAATTGTTCACCGGTGAGTACGAGCGCGTGATGGTGCCGAACGCGGGACACTTCTTGCACCTGGAGCAGCCGGACACGGTGAACGCGGCGATCCTGCGCTGGATCAGCGCCCGCCCGTAACACTCGCGTGCACGATGCGCGCGACGCTGCGGCGCATCTGCTCGAGCCGGATTCCCCAGAACTCGAATCCGTAGCGGTGCGACGCGACCGTCGCGAGCATCGACACGAGCGACGCGGCATGCGCCATCGGGTCGACGCCGGGCACGCCCGACGATCGCACGACGTCGCTGAGCGCAACCGTGATGTCGTTGAGGATGCGCGTGCGGATGTTGCGGAAGCGCATATCGCCTTCGGACGTCGAGAGGTCCACGACGCGCAGCACCGGACGGTTGCGCTCCCACAGATCGAGGAAGCCGTCTACGACGCGCGACGCGGTTGCGAGACCTTGGGTTCCGCGCCACGGCGAGTCCTGAATGAGCCGCGTCAACGTGGCCGCTTGCTGTGACATGCCCTCGGCGAGGACGAGGATCGCCGCCTCCACGTCCGGGAAGTATTGATAGAAGGTCGCCGGCGACGTACCCGCGCACCGCGCGATGTCGATGACCTTGAGGTCGCGGTACGA
>JBIOWR010000004.1:0-3125 GCA_044868775.1 Actinomycetota bacterium | reverse complement strand
CGAGATCGTCCTCGGAGGTGTAGTCCAGCCGCAGCTTGCTGATCGCGACACCGTCGCGCACGATCGTCGCGGTCACGAGACTGTCTGTTCCCGCGTACGACGCGTCCTTCGTGTGGACGCGGAGCTTGATTGCACCGACCCACATGATTGCCTCCCCTCGCACCGACGTACCGTTGCTCGTTGGTGTAACGCCATACGCGCGAGCGCTGCAATGGGCATTCGCACGTGATTGCTGTGACGCATCGCACGCGCACGCGTATTCGATGGACGGTCGGTCCAAAAGCGAACGCGACTGCGTGTTGTGTGAACGCGTGGAGTGCTTCTAGCGGCGGTTGCGCTCGGCCATCGCGGCTTCGGCGTCGAGCCGGATGATGCGGCGCGGCATCGGCTCATCGGTCCAGTCGATCGCGAGTTGCGACATGCGTGACGGAATGCCGGCGCGCCAGTCGACGCCGAGGATCTCCAGGTACTTCTGACGGACCCACAAATCGGTGACGTTCATCGAGTCGGCGAGCGTGCAGATCGCGCCGACGAGATCGTCGGACTCCATGAACATCAAGGCGATGTCGCCCTCGGGCTCGCTGAGCATCCACCACATCTGACGCAAGCCCATGCGTTTGTGGAAGTCATCGATGACGTCGCGATGCGCTCCCGCGGCCTGCTCGCCGAGCGAGCGCCACTGGTTCGTCATCCCCACCTCGAGCGGGAACGCCAGCACGGTCGACTGGCCCAGCGGCTGCGCATTCGTCGGAGGCGTGTACACCGGCACCGTCGAGAACGCGTGCCGCCAATCGACGTCGGCGGGAACCGCCGCAGCGAGGCTCGACGCGTACCACTCCTCGTGCGGAGACTTCGGTGTCGCGAACGCCTTCGCTGCGTCCTTCGCGCCCGGTCCCTCGACGAGCACGAAACCGATGCCTTCGTTCTCGTTGGTCCACCAGCGTTCGTGGTTGATGCCGAGCGACCGCCGGGCGAGCCGGTGCTCCTCGAAGTGCTGGCCGCTGAGGTCGTTTGCGAGCGCGCCGAGCGTGGCAGATGCGTCCGGAAGGAGTGGTACGGCGGCGATGGAAGCGTCCATTGGTCCCCACCCGTGATTGCCCTGTTTCGTGATCATAGCGCCCGGACGTGCGCTTGAGAAGTCGGCGCGCCTAGGGTTTGCGTCCGCGTCGGACGATCGAGGAGGTATCGAAGGGAGTGAAGATCGCGCTGCTGGTTGCGTACGACGGGACCGACTTTCGCGGGTTTGCCCGGCAACGCGGCGATTCCGTGCGCACCGTGCAAGGACTCCTCGAGGAGCGCCTCGCGCGCATCATGCGCGTCCCCGTGCGCACCACCGGCGCGGGCCGCACCGACGCGGGCGTGCATGCGTGGGGCCAGGTGATGTCGTTCGACGCGCCCGACGGCGCCGATCCGGCCTGGCTGCAGATGCGGCTCAACCGGTGGCTCGCGCCCGAGATCACCGTGCGCGCCGTAGCTGCGGTGCCCGAAGCCTTCGATGCGCGGCACAGCGCGATCCGGCGTGTGTACGAGTACTCGCTGTACGTCTCGCCGGTGCCGAACCCCTTCCTCGAACGCTTCGCGGTGCACCTCACCGAAGCGCCCCGGGCGAAGGCGTTGCGAGCCGCGGCGCGCATGCTGATCGGGGAGCACGACTTCGCTTCGTTCTGCCGGGGCGGCGAGGGGCCGACGACGCGCCGGCTCCGCGCTCTCTCCTTGTCGCCCGCCGACGACGGGCGGCTCATCGTGCGTTTCGTCGCCGACTCGTTCTGCCAGCAGATGGTGCGCTCGCTCGTGGGCACGCTGCTCGAGGTCGGCGCCGGGTTGCGCGCGCCGGAGGACGTGGCGCGCGTGCTCGAGGCGCGCGATCGGTCGCACGCAGCGCCGGTCGCGCCGGCGAAGGGGCTCACGCTCGTCGAGGTGCGCTACCGGCGCGATCCCTTCGCCGGCGCTCGCCTCACGCCGGCGGCGGCTCGTGCCCGCCGTGCGCCGGCGGCCCGCCGGAAATCTCCGCCCGCTCCTCCGGCCCGAGGATGAACTCGCGGAAGCGGTGGTACGACAGCGACGTGAGCAACAGCACGGCGCCGAGACCGAGGAAGCCGAGCGTCCGGAACCCCGTGGTGAGCGTCCACAGGTCTTGCGTGGCCATCTTCACGATCGTGAGCCCGAACAGCGCAATGCTCATCAGGCGCACGAGCTTCGATCGGAACGCGATGCCGAGCGCGAGTAGCGCCGCGGCGTACAACCCCCATATCGCCGAGAGCGTGAACTGAAGCGCCCGGCCCTTCGCCTCAGGCACCGAGAACGACGTGCCGCGGTAGTGCGCGTACGCCTCGAAGCTCAGCCACATCACCGCGAGCACGTTGGCGCCGACGAACGCGATCGCCGCCGCCTGGCGCTCCCAGACCTTTTCTCCCGTCGAAAGCAGCCACGCGATGAACATCGCCGAAGCGATCTGCACGATGAACACCGCCGACTCCTCGCTCATCAGCAACCGGTCCGGGTGATACTCCTGGCCGAGTTGCCATTCGGCGAGCAGCGAGCTGCCGACCGACAGCCCGAGCGCGGCAAGCGCCGACACCCGCAAGAACTGGTTGCCCAGCAGCGTCGCTCCCGCGGCGAGCGCGGCGGCTTCGAGCGCCCACGCGAGCGACGCGTCGAGGCCTTCCCATTGATAACCGACCGCGATGGTGAAGAAGCTCATCGCGAGCACGGCGGCGGTGCGCTCGGCGGTGCGATCGGGTTGCACGCGCTGGAGCACCGCGCCGTACACGACGTGAAACGCGCCGGCGAACGCTGCGAACGCGCCCCGCGTCTCGGGCGCGGATTCGCGCAACAGAGCGAGACCGGCGATGAGATAGGCGATCGCGTTGAACGCTCCGAGCACGGCGCGCCACGGCACCTCTCCGGTGTCGTTCTCCTTGGTGACGATCGCCGCAGCCGCGAACGCGACGAAGATCGCCGTGGAGAATCCGAGCGCGACGCCCGTGGTTGCGTCGTCGGCGCCGGCGCCGAACAGCCCCCAGCTCGCGACGGCCGCGAGGACGTTCAGCGACGGCCAGCGCCGCAGCGACGCCATCGCGACCACGCCGACGTCCACGATCAGGATGTAGCCGTACAGCGACGCG
>JBIOWR010000003.1:0-13771 GCA_044868775.1 Actinomycetota bacterium | reverse complement strand
TGCGCGGCACCGGTCAGTGGGAGCGCAACGAATTGGAGCACGAGGCGGACATGTTCGCGGCGGAGCTTCTCATGCCGTCGGCGCTCGTCGAGAAAGCCGTGAAAGCGTCGGGCAAGGAGCACCCGATGGACGTCGAAGACATGGCGCGCTCGTTCAAGGTCGGACGGCAGGAGATGGAGAAGCGACTGCGCCAGCTGGGCTTGCTCCGCAAGGAAATCATGCGCATGTAAGCGGCAAAACCGCCGTTCCGTTGACTGAACGATCGCCCTGCTGCGACGATATCCGTGCCGTCCCGCGGCGACCCCGCGGCGGCATACACTTCCCACATGAAGCTGCCGGCTACCCCGGCACACAGAGGAGGGAACATGAGAGGGGTGGTGGACCCCGCGTCCATCCCGACGGACATGATCCAGCTGCTGCGGCCGGACGGCACGCTCGCCCCCGACGCCGACTTCGAGATCGACCTCAAAGAAGAGGACCTCCGTCAGATCTATCGCTCCATGACGCTGGCGCGACGCGCCGACCAAGAGGGAACGAACCTCCAGCGACAGGGCGAATTGGGCGTGTACACGCCGCTACTCGGGCAAGAGGCGGCACAAGTCGGCAGCGCGTACGCGCTGGCCGAGCAAGATTGGATCTTCCCGAGCTATCGAGAGCTTGCGCCGGCGATGATGCGCGGCATTGATCCGGCCGCCGTCATGCACCTGTTCCGCGGCACGGTGCACGGCGGCGACTGGGATGCGCGCGAGCATCGCGTCGCGTACTACGCGGTGCCGATCGCGACGCAAGCGGTGCACGCGGTGGGCTTCGCGATCGCGGCGAAGATCGACGGCTCCAAGCTCGTGTGCATCACCTACTTCGGCGACGGCGCGACGAGCGAGGGCGACTTCCACGAGGCGATGAACTTCGGCGGCGTGTGGAAGACGCCGGTCGTGTTCTTCTGCCAGAACAACCAGTACGCGATCTCGGTTCCCGTCACGAAGCAAACCGCCGCGCCCACGATCGCAGCGAAAGCGCTCGGTTACGGCATGCCCGGCTATCGCGTGGACGGCAACGACGTGCTCGCGTCGTACGCGGTGACGCGCGAGGCGGTGCGCCGCGCGCGCGCCGGCGAGGGGCCGACGCTGATCGAAGCGGTGACGTTCAGGCGCGGGCCGCACTCCACCGCCGACGACCCGACGCGCTACCGCACCAAGGAAGAGCTGGAGAAGTGGGAGGCGCTGGATCCCATCGCGCGCTTCAAGACCTATTGCTTGAGCGAACGCGCAATCGACGACGAGTTCATCCAAGCATGCGACGACGAGGGAGCGAAGATCGCGACGCACATCCGCTCGTCGATCGTCGGCGCGGGACCGAAGCCGTTCACGATGCTCTTCGAGAACGTCTACGGGGAGATGACGCAAACGCTCGCCCGCGAGGTCAAGCAGTTCGAGGAAGAGCAGGCGACGCGTGGGGAGGGCGAGTAGATGGCCTCCATCACGATGGCGCAGGCGTTGAACGAAGCGTTGCGATACTCCATGCAAAAAGACCCGAAGGTCGTCTGTCTCGGTGAGGACGTCGGCAAGCTCGGCGGCGTATTTCGCATCACCGACAAGCTC
Source organism: Actinomycetota bacterium (assembly GCA_044868775.1). Classification (GTDB taxonomy): domain Bacteria; phylum Actinomycetota; class AC-67; order AC-67; family AC-67; genus JBIOWR01. The sequence goes on along the minus strand of JBIOWR010000003.1, from coordinate 12,173 downwards.
CAGGAGGAGTTCGGGGAGTGGCGCTCGATCGACACCCCGCTCGCCGAGTCCGGCATCGTCGGCACGTCGATCGGCATGGCCATGTACGGGTTGAAGCCCGTCGCGGAGATGCAGTTCGACGGCTTCACCTATCCGGCGTTCGAACAGATCGTGTCGCACGCGGCGAAGTACCGCTTCCGTTCCCTCGGGCGCATGAACCTGCCGATGGTCATTCGCATCCCGTTCGGCGGCGGCATCGGCGCGGTCGAGCATCACTCCGAGTCGCACGAAGCGTATTTCGCGCACACCGCCGGCCTGAAGGTCGTGACGCCGGCCACGCCCTCGGACGCATTCTCGATGCTGGTGCAGGCGATCGACGATCCCGACCCGGTGATCTTCCTCGAGCCGAAGCGGCGCTACTGGATTCGCGAGGACGTGGAGCTCCCGGTGACCGACGGACTCCCGTTCGGCAAGGCGCGGCTCGTGCGCGAGGGCAACGAGGTCACGATCATCACGTGGGGACCATCGGTGCGCACGTGCGAGGATGCCGTGGAGGAGGCCGCAGCGGACGGCGTGTCGTGCGAGCTGATCGACGTGCGCTCTCTGGTTCCGCTCGACATCGAGACGATCCTCGTGTCGGTGCGCAAGACCGGGCGCGCGGTGGTCGTGCACGAGGCGCCGGTCACCGGTGGTTACGGCGCGGAGATCGCAGCGCGCATCGCCGAGGACGACTTCGAGTCGCTGCAGGCGCCGGTGCTGCGCGTCGGCGGGTTCGACATGCCGTATCCGCCCGCGAAATCCGAGGACTTGTTCCTCCCCGACGTGGACCGCATCCTCGACGCCGTGGACAAGGTGCTGAACTACTAACCGTCGTTTTCGTTTCTCGAGAAGGAGCGCGAGCGCATGACCGACGAAGTCCGCGAGTTCAAGCTGCCCGACCTCGGCGAGGGGCTCGAAGAGGCGGAGATCGTCTCGTGGATGGTGAAGGAAGGCGACGAGGTCACGCTCAACCAGCCGATCGTCGAGGTGGAGACCGAGAAGGCAATCGTGGAGATTCCCTCGCCGTTCGCTGGCACGGTCGAGAAGCTCTTCGGCGACGTCGGCCAGCGCATGAAGGTAGGCGCGCCGCTCGTGTCGATTCGCACCGCGGGTGGTGATGCCGGCGCCGCGCCGGCGAGCGGCGGTGGTGGAGGCGCCGGTCGTCGCCAGGAAGTGCTCGTCGGCTACGGCCCCGAGGAAGGAAAGGGCAAGCGTCGCCGTCGCAAGATCGGCCGGCGCGACGACGAAGGCGCCGGTGGTCAGGTCGAAGAGGAAGCGCCCGCGGCGACGGTGTCGCCGCTCCGCCCCGCCCGCAAGGCGCTCGCCACGCCCCCGGTGCGCAAGCTCGCGCGCGAGCGCGGCATCGACATCGACACCGTCACCGGGACGGGACCGGGAGGGCGCGTGACGCGCGAGGACGTGATGGCCGCTGCCGCAGATACGCGCGGCGAAGCGCGGGCGGCGGAACCCGCGCCGGTGCGCCGCATCTCCGGCACCGCCGCCTCGATCGCCGAGGAGGAAGAGCACGTACCGGTGCGCGCGATCCGTCGCTCGATCGCACGCCAGATGGTGCGCTCCTACCACGAGCTGGTCCACGTCACCGAGTGGTGCACCATCGACGCGACGGAGCTGATGCAACTCCGCGAGCGACTCAACGCATCGCCGGAAGCGCAAGGACAGAAGCTCTCCCCGTTGCCGATCGTGGTCAAAGCGCTCGTGCCGGCGATCCGTCAGTGGCCGCACGTAAACTCCTCATGGGCGGGCGACGACGACAACGCCGAGATCATCGTCAAGAAGTACATCCACGTCGGCATCGCCACCGACACCGACCGGGGCTTGCTCGTGCCGGTCGTCAAGAACGCCGACCACCTGAACGTGTTCGAGATCGCGCAAGAGATCGGGCGCCTCGTCGGCATCTCGCGCGACGGATCGATCGGCGTGGAGGACCTCAAGGGCTCCACGATCACGATCACCAACGTCGGATCGTTCGGCATGGAGTCCGGCACGCCGATCATCAACTACCCGGAGACCGGCATCATCGCCCTCGGCGCCATCACCAAGAAGCCGTGGGTGGTGAACGACGAGATCGTGCCGCGCCACGTCATGACGCTCGCGTTCACGTTCGACCATCGCGTGCTCGACGGCGCCTACGCTGGACGCTTCCTGCGTTACCTCGGCGATCTCATCGAGAATCCCGCGCGCCTGTTCGGCGTGCTCTGAGAACGCCTACTCCGACGACGGCAACTCCGACTCGGATGGAGACTTGCTGCCGTTGCCCTCGGGCTCGCCCAGTGTGATGAGCGGTTCCGCGTCCGCGAGGATCGTCTCGGGCGGAAGCATGTCCGGCACCGTGGATTCCGCCACGGGAGCGGCCTCCGCAATGGGCGCGCGCCTTTCGGCACGCCGCGGGAACGCGACCGTGAACGTCGAGCCCTTGCCGACCTCTGACGTCGCCGAGACGCTTCCACCTTGTGCCTCCACGAGGCTGCGCACGATGAACAGTCCCAGGCCGACGCTCGAGCGCGAGCGCTCCACGGTCTCGCCCTGACGGAACCGCTCGAAGATGAACGGCAGGTCCTCCGCGGGGATGCCCCGTCCCTCGTCGGCCACGTTGATGCTGATCTCCGACGTCTCGACCTCGACCCACACGCGGATGAGCGTCTTCGCCGGCGAATACTTGATCGCGTTGTCGATGAGGTTGGTGAGAATGTGCTCCAGCGCGCTCGGGTCTCCCCACATCGCAGGGTCTTGCTCCGGGAACCTCACCTCGATCGTGTGACGCTTCGCTGCGGGACGCATGCCGGTGACCACGGTTTCGAGGATGTACGCGAGATCGATCGGCTTGCGTTGCATCTTCGCGAGGCCGGACTCCATACGCGACGACTCCAGCAGCTCGCCGATCAGCTTCAAGATACGCTCGCCCTGCCGTTGCATGATCTCGAAGAACTGCTCGCGGCGGTCGAGCGGCAGCGCGTCCATGCGCTTGCGCAAGATGCTCGCGTAGCCGAGCAACGACGTGAGCGGCGTCTTCAATTCGTGCGTCACCGCCGCGACGAAGTCGCTCTTCGCGCGATCGATCTGCGACAAGCGTTCGGCGATACCGCGCTCCTTGACGATCGCGCGCGCGCGCGTCACCGCGACTGCCGCTTCGGCTGCGAACGCGACCAGCAAGCGCAGCTCGCGGTCGCCGAAGCGCTTGTCTTTCGCGACGGTCATGATCACCGCGACGAGCTCGTCGCCTGCGATCACCGGCGCCGTGAGCGCGGGCGGCGGCGGATCGTTCGACAGCAGCGGTTGCTTCGACAGCGCGGTGCGCCCGGGAGGCTCCTCCATCGACAGCTCGATCGGCCCGGCTTCGCCCGTCCATCCAACCGGCACCATCACGTCGCGGTCCTCCTCGTAGGTGTACACGATCGCATCCTTGGCGCCGACGGTCACGGCCGCGCCGCGCGCTATCGCAATCATGAGGTCTTCCGGCGACGCGCGGTTCAATCCACGATTGGCTTCCGTGAGCGCGACCGCGTCTTCGGCGCGCCGAATCAAGTCTTCTTGCATCTGGATCTCGTCGACGTACGCCTTCGTCGCGGCGCGCATGCGTGCTTCGAGGCCGAGCACCGACGCCAGACCGAGCACGCACACAGCGAGCAACACCCAGCGCACCGCGGCGAACGAGAACGCCCCCTCGATCGCATCCGGCAGCGCGTCGCCGATGAACGCGAGCACGGCGTACAGCGCCGCGACGCCGACGGCGATCGCAACGGCGACCGCGGTGGGCGTGCGAAACGACGGGTTGCGGGGCACCGCGAACTGCTCCCGCTCGGGAGGCTTTTGTGACGGCATGCCGAGTGGCGGATGCTGCGCGCTCACTCGAACACCACGCCCCGATTTCCGCTCACGATTCCACCCACTTCGTACGCCGGGAAGCCCAGGCGATCGAGCTGTCCGATCACCGCTTCGGCGTCGCCTCTCGCCACCACGAGGAGCATGCCCAGACCCAGGTTGAAGGTCCGCTCCATCTCATCTTCGCTTATTTCTCCCTCGTTGCGTAGCAAAGCAAAGACCGGCGGCTGTGGCCAGCTCCGTTTCTTGATGGTCGCACGCAGCGTCCGGGGCAGCGCCCGCACCAGATTTCCACCGATTCCTCCCCCGGTGACGTGCGCAGCGGCGTGGACGTCGCCCTCGAGCTTGAGGAGCGCCTGCGCGTAGACGCGGGTGGGTGCGAGCAGCTCGTCGCCGAGCGTGCGGCTCCAGCCACCGGGCGTCTCCTCGAGGTCGAGGCCGCGCTCCTTGATGACCGCCCGCACGAGCGAGTACCCGTTGGAGTGCAACCCGCTCGACGCGATGCCGACGACGGCGTCGCCGGTGCGAACCCTGTCCGGGCCCCACATCTTGTTCCTGTCCACGACGCCGACGCCGAAGCCGGCGAGGTCGTACTCGTCGGGCTCCATGACGCCGGGGTGCTCGGCGGTCTCGCCGCCGACGAGCGCGCACCCGGCCTGCCGGCAGCCCTCCGCGATGCCGGCGACGATGCGCTCGATGCGCTCGGGCCGCAGCGATCCGCACGCGATGTAGTCGTTGAAGAACAGCGGCTGCGCGCCGGTGCACACGATGTCGTCGACGACCATCGCGACGAGGTCGATGCCGATGGTGTCGTGACGATCCATCTCTTGCGCGATCACGAGCTTGGTGCCGACGCCGTCGGTGGACGACACGAGCACCGGGTGCTCGTAGTCGGTCATGATCGCGTTCAAGTCGAACGCTCCCGCGAAGCCACCGAGATCGCCGAGGACGCCGCTCCGCATCGTGGTCTTGGCGTGCGCCTTGATCAGCTCGACGGCGCGGTCGCCCGCGTCGATGTCCACTCCGGCTTCGCGGTAGCTGAGACCGCGTCCGCGCTTGCCGCTCACGTCACTCCGCGACGGGCGCTTGCTGTTGCTCGAGGACGAACTTGTGCTCGAGCGCGCCTTCGGGGATCGCGACCGGATAGATGCCGTCGAAGCATGCGCGGCAGAACGAGTCCGCCGGCGAGCCGGCCGCTCGCACGAGACCCGGCAGCGACAGATATGCAAGCGAGTCGGCGCCGATGTACGCGCGAATCTCTTCCACCGAAAGATCGCTCGCGACCAGCTCGGCGCGCGTCGCCATGTCGATGCCGTAGAAGCATGGCCAGCGAATCGGCGGGCTCGTGATGCGCAGGTGCACCTCGTGCGCGCCGGCTTCGCGCAGCATGCGCACGATCTGTCGCGTGGTGTTGCCGCGCACGATCGAATCGTCGACGACGACGAGACGCTTGCCGTCGATCGCTTGCTTGAGCGGGTTGAGCTTGAGCCTGATGCCGAGCTGACGGATCGTTTGCGTCGGCTGAATGAAGGTGCGGCCGACGTAGCGGTTCTTGATGATGCCTTCGCCGTACGGAATCCCGCTCGCTTCGGCGAAACCGGCCGCCGCAACGGGGCCGGTGTCGGGAACGCCGATCACCATGTCGGCCTCGACCGGGCTCTCTTCGGCGAGCACCCGCCCCATCTCGCGCCGCGCCTCGTGCACGCCCTTGCCGAGCATCACGCTGTCGGGCCTCGCGAGGTAGACGTACTCGAAGATGCACAGCTTCGGCTCCGGCTTCGCGATGATGCGGCTGCGCAGCCCACGCTCGTCGATAGCGACCAGCTCGCCCGGCTCGACGTCACGTACGAATGCCGCGCCCACGATGTCGAGCGCGCACGTTTCGCTGGCGATGACCCAGCCGCCGTCCGGCAGCCGTCCGATGCTCAGAGGGCGGATCCCGTGCGGGTCCCGGACGCCGTAGACGGTCTTCTCGTCCATGATCACGAAGCAGTACGCGCCCTGGAGAAGGGGCATCGTTTGTGCGATCGCGTTCTCGAGGTCCCCGTCCTCGCTCGCCTTACGCGCGAGGAGCTCGGCGACCAGATCGGAGTCGGTCGTGGCCTTGGGGCCGTTGGTTCTCTGGGTCCTGACGAGTGCCGCGAGCTCTCGCGTGTTGGTCAGGTTGCCGTTGTGCCCGAGGGCGACGCCTCCGCCGTGCGCGGTCGGCTTGTAGCTCGGCTGGGCGTTCTCCCACCTGGTGGAGCCGGTGGTGGAGTACCGGGTGTGCCCGATCCCCAGGGTGCCCTGGAGCGTCGCAAGGGTCTCCTCGCTGAAGACCTGGGCGACGAGGCCCATATCCTTGTAGACGAGGATGCCGGAGCCGTCCGAAACCGCGATGCCCGCGGACTCCTGGCCGCGGTGCTGGAGGGCATAGAGCCCGAAGAAGATGTGCTTGGCCACCTGCTCCCCCGGCGACCACACACCGAAGAGCCCGCACTCCTCTTTGGGGGATTCCGCGCCCATGCGAGGTGGAGTTTATCAGCCAATTCGGTAAACCCCCAGGACGGAGTCGCGTGTTGGGCAGCCTGCTCCGGATTTTCGGACCGCCGGGGTTCGCATCTCGTATGCTTATGCTCTGGAGGAATATTAGCCACGACCGCCACACGCAAGACCGTTTCGATGCCGAGGAGCCTCGCGAAGGAGATCGACAAGATCGCCCGCCGCGAAAAGATCGCATTCTCGGCCGCCGTCGCGATGCTCGCAGAAGAAGGCATTCGCAACCGGAGGAGTATCGCAAAGGCTTTTCGCTCGTTCGGTGCAGGAGCGAGCAGCATCTCGAAGATCGGCCCCAATCAAGGCAAGTATTTCGATCATATCTCACGCGACGATCCGCAATGATGCTGGCGTCGCAAAATGCTCCGACTCAATTTTTGCGTCATCGACTGGACCCGTTCGGCATGCCCAGTTATGGGTCCCAGCGTCCAACAAGTATATGGATCAGGGCAGTGAGACTTGGCACCGAACTCAACCTCGTTGCGGCCGCGCGGGGCGCGGTCGCTCTCGCTGTGGCTCGTCGTGGGCGGCGCGAATTCCGCACCCAGAAAAACTCGTAACCTAATAGCTCCTGAGAAACCCAGATTAGACGCTTGGTGATATCCTAGGTTCTTGAGTCATCGGAGGGAACTATGTGGCCAGCGAAGAAGGGCAAAGGCGTCAAGCGGGCAAAGAAGAAGGGAAAGCGCTAAGAGTTGGACGCCTCCAGTTCGCATTCGGCAGCGATGAAGTCGTCGATCGAATCTGGCGATATCGCGATGTCATCGCCCGATTGCAAGCTGCGTTTTTCAAGTTCAATGCGTTCAAGCTCCTCTACCAGAAACTGATATTCCGTGTAGTAGGTGCTATCTCCCTCGTACCTCTCTCGAACAGATTCGGCATACTCGCGCCCGATTGCGTACCAATACATCCGGGCGTATTCAGCAAATGAATGCCAGGCAGCTTCGCGATCGATCCAATTCTTTCTCACGAGAAAACCGAGATCCTCAAAGTAGTCAATAACGTCGGTGATCAATGAATCGTCTGGCAGGTCACGCTTGAGCGCCCTCAATTTCCTACATAGCGCCCTTCGTCGCCTACGCATCGCGGTTGAATCCCACTTGTCATTGAGCCGGGCAAATACATCGGCGCTAAGAGACCGGCTTGTGGTCTGAGCTTGCGCCTCGACGGCCTGTCTCGCGATTTCCACTTGGGCATTGATCGTGCGTGTCGTACTCGATCCTTCTCTTCGAATAGCGATCAAGGCACCCACAAAGAGTGCCCACGTACCGACCACATTGATAATGTCGATTACAAGATTTGAAGACGCCATCTTGATAGTCTCCGGTTCGGCCATGCAACAACCCTTTGGTCGCGCACAATAATAAGCGAGCGACGTTCGGTGGCCTGCAAGACTTACCGTGACCGAACGCGTTCCCATCGTTACGATTAGCATGCGACGGTTTCGGCGATTAACTGATACTCACACTGCACCGGCGATGGCGCGGGCTACGCCGTTTTCGTACAAGTTGGCCAAATCTGCGATGGGGACGTCGAGTGCGTTCTCGATGGTGAGGCGCGCGGGAGCGGTTTCGCCGATAACGGTGGCGGGCACGTCGAGGGCTCGGGCGGTGGTGATAACTGCGTCCACCGATGAAGGCGGGCACGACAGCACCACGCGGTTCGCGGACTCGGAGAACAGCACGGTGTGGTCGGGGTTGTCGCCCAACGTAACCCGGGCGCCGGTGCGGTTCGGGATTGTTGCTTCCGCGAGAGCGATCGCGATGCCACCTTCGCTGCAATCGTGTGCGCTCGAGATGAGCTTGCGCGAGGAGAGCGTCACGAGGAGCTCGTTGAGGCGTGAGGCGGCAGCAAGGTCGAGAGCGGGGGCTTCGCCGCCGACGTGGTCGTGCAAATGCGCGGCGTATTCGGAACCGTCCAGCTCGGGTTTGGTCTCGCCGAGCAAGATCACGGTTTCGCCGGGCCGCAGGAATGCGGAGCCGACGACGTTGGCAACATCGTCGATGAGGCCGAGCATGCCGATCACGGGCGTGGGTTTGATCGCTTCGCCGTCGGTTTCGTTGTAGAAGCTGACGTTGCCGCCGGTCACGGGTGTGCCGAACGCCTTGCACGCCTCGGTGATACCGGCAACCGCTTCGGAGAATTGCCACATCACTTCGGGCTTTTCGGGGTTGCCGAAGTTCAAGCAGTTGGTGATAGCAACCGGACGCGCGCCGGTGCAGGCGACGTTGCGCGCGGCTTCGGCAACCGCCAACGCAGCACCCAAGCGCGGGTCGAGGAAGCAAAAACGAGGGTTGCCATCCGTGGACACGGCCATGCCGCGCGACGTTCCTTCGATGCGAATCACCGCGGCGTCGGCGCCGGGGCCGAGCACGGTGTTGTGCTGCACCATCCAGTCGTATTGCTCGGTGACCCAGCGCTTCGATGCGATGTTCGGGGAGGCCAACAGCTCCAACAAGGTCTCGCCCAAGTCTTTGGGGGCGGGCAACGACAAGGCCGAGTCGGAACGCACGCGGTCGAGCCACGAAGGGCGGCGCATGGGGCGCTCGTAAACGGGGCCTTCGTCGGCGAGCGAGCGGCTCGGAACCGAGGCGACGAGGGCGCCGCGATGCACGATGCGCAAGCCACTGCCCTCAACGACGCGCGCGATGCGCGTCGCGGGCACGCCCCACTTCGCACATATGGCTTCGACGAGGTCGGCGTCGGAAGGGCGAACGATCGCGAACATGCGCTCTTGCGATTCGCTGGTGAGAATCTCGATCGGCTCCATGTCGGGCTCGCGCAGGGGCACGACGTCGAGGTCGACCTCCAATCCAACCGACCCGCGCGAGGAGGTTTCGCTCGTGGCGCACGACAGGCCGGCGCCGCCGAGGTCGGACAGGCCCACGAGCAGGCCGCGCTCGATCAGCTCCAGGCATGCTTCGATCAAGAGCTTCTCGGTGAAGGGGTCGCCGACTTGCACCGACGGCCGCTTCGCTTCGGCTTCGGCGTCGAAGGGGCGGCTCGCGAGCACGGACACTCCACCGATGCCGTCGCGGCCGGTCTTGGCGCCGATGAGAATGCCGACGTTGCCTACGCCGGCGGCGCGCGCGTGCTGGATGTGCGCGCGCGGCGCGACACCCAAGCACATGACGTTGACCAATGGGTTGCCGCGGTACGAGGGATCGAAAAAGACCTCGCCGCCGACGGTGGGCACGCCGATGGAGTTGCCGTACTGACCGATGCCGTGCACGACGCCGCCGAGCAGCCAGCGCTGGCGGTACTCGTCGAGCGGGCCGAAGCGCAAGGGATCCAGCAACGCGACAGGACGTGCGCCGGTCGCGAGGATGTCGCGCACGATGCCGCCGACGCCGGTGGCCGCGCCCTGCACGGGCTCCACCGCGGACGGGTGGTTGTGCGACTCCAATTTGAACACGGCGACGAGGCCGTCGCCGACGTCGATGACGCCCGCGTTCTCGCCCGGGCCCATCACGACCAAAGGCCCTTCGGTCGGCATCGTCTTCAAGAACACCTTGGAGGACTTGTACGAGCAGTGCTCCGACCACATCGCGGCGTACATCGCGAGCTCCGCCGAAGAAGGCGCGCGGCCGAGCGTCGCGCAGATGCGTTCGTACTCCTCGTCGGTGAGCGCGAGCGCGCGCGCCGCTTCGACTCCTGTGGTCACGATTCCTCCGAGAGCAATTCCACTTTGATCACGTCGCCGCAACCGGCACAGTACAGGACGAGGAATCGGCGATAGCCCTCGCCTCCGTGCTCCGCCACTTCGAGCGTCTTGTACGTCGCCGTCGATAGCAACGCCTGGTGACACATCGAGCAACGCGGACCCGAGTCGGGATCGTAGGGCGCCGCGACGGCGACAGCGCGCGCGGACACGTGGCGTGTCACGTATTCGACGTCGTTACCGGGCGGCGTCATTCCTTCCGCGCCGGCAGCGTGACCGGTGATCAGCTCCAACACTTTGGTGCGCACGGAATCCGCATCGGCGCCGAGGTCGCTCAGCACTTGCGCGCCGACGCCGTCGGGCTCTCGCATGATCCCAAGCAACAAGTGCTCGGTTCCGATGTAGCCGGCACCGAGGTTCAGCGCCTCGCGGTGCGCGAGGGTGAGCACTTGCTTGGCGCGAGGGGTGAACGGGATGTGAACGTCCGGAGCTTTCTCGCCCCGGCCTATGCGTGACAGCACTTGGGCGCGCACGGCCTCCAAAGAGACGCCCAGCGATGAGAGCGCGAGCGCGGCGACACCGTCCGCTTCGTGGATCAAGCCGAGGAGCACGTGCTCCGTTCCGATGTAGTTATGGTCGAGGAGGCGGGCTTCTTCTTGCGCGAGGACGACCACGCGTCGCGCCCGGTCGGTGAAACGCTCGAACACGCGGCTACGACCTCGCCGTCGCCAAAGCGTCGATGAGCGAGCCGAGGATGACGGCGCCGTCGGCGGAGCGAATGCCCACCGCGGGATCGATCGCGTGCTCGGGGTGCGGCATGAGGCCGAGCACGTTGCCGCGCTCGTTGGTGACGCCGGCAATATCTGCGGTGGAGCCGTTCGGGTTCTCGCCTGCGCGTCCGTCCGAGGAGCAGTAGCGGAGGACAACCTGCCCGCCGTCCTCCATACGCTTCAGCGTGTCGTCGTCGGCGACATACCGTCCCTCACCGTGCTTGATCGGGATGCGCAACACTTGCCCGACCGACGCGCGCCGCAACGCCGGAACGCCGTTGGATTCGACGCGCAGGTGCACGGGAGTGCAGATGTACGACGCCGACTCGTTGCGCACGAGCGCGCCCGGAACGAGGCCGGCCTCGGTGAGGATCTGGAAGCCGTTGCAGATGCCCAGCACCAAGCCACCGTGAAGCGCGTGCTCGGACACCGCTCCCATGATGCGAGCGAACCGAGCGATGCCGCCGCAGCGCAAGTAGTCGCCGTAGGAAAAGCCGCCCGGCAACACGACGAGGTCGGCGCCGCGCAAGTCAGTGTCGCCGTGCCAGAGCAGCTCAGCGTCCGCGCCGAGCGTGCGGAACGCCCACACCGCGTCGCGGTCGTCGAGCGAACCCGGGAACTGGATCACGCCGACCTTCACGAGCTGACAACCCCCTCTATTCTTCGGGAAATCCCGCCGCCACCAACAACGATATCGCGCGCGCCTCGCCGAGTCCCACGATCCGCGCGGCGTCGTCGCAATTCCTGATCCACTTGTCGCGGTCGATCAACAGTTTGCACGCCTCGAGCTCGGCTTGGCGCGCCCGGAACTCCTGGAGCGCCGTGACGCGCGCGCTCGCGTTCGCCAGGTGCCAGCCCTCGTGCACGAGCACCGGCGTGACCAGGATCGTCGGGCTGTTCGATCGCGCGAAGCGCACGTTCACGTTGACGCGGCGCGCGCTGAGGTCGGTCGCCGCCTCCTCGCCCGTGCGCTGGAACCCGGCGAAGCGAATCGTCGCCTTGCCGAGGCCTTCGATCGCGCGGCGCAGCTCCGGCGTGATCGACGGGCCGGTCAGCGAGCACAGCGGCCGGAGCCCGTCGTTGATGCGCTCGAAGCCTGCCTGCGCGGCTTCGATAGTCGTGCCTGCAAACACAGCGCACGGCGCCGGGCCGGGCGCGTGCGGCGTGGGGATCGGCGCAGCCACGATGCGGCCGACGTCGTGCGTGAGCGAGCCGCGCGGCGGGCTGTGCCGCTCCGCCAGCGTCAGCGTCGAGGGGCGCGGCGGTGAGATCATCAGCACGGCGATCAATACGATCGCAGCGACGCCGGCGACGAGAAAAGCGATGAGAAACGGACGCGGCATCGCGTC
>JBIOWR010000002.1:0-6598 GCA_044868775.1 Actinomycetota bacterium | reverse complement strand
ACAAGGTGACGGCCTGACCATGGTTGAGAAGACATCGGCGAAGAAGACCGCGAAGAAGTCCAGCAGAAGCACGGCACTCTCGGCCGCGGAGAAGGCCGCAATGAGGGAGACCCTCGCGGAGCGGAAGGCGGCAGCGCGCGGCGTGGAGGGCGAGAGTGTCCTGCTTGCGAAGATCGCCGCGATGAAGGAGCCGGATCGCGGCATGGCCAAGCGGATCCACGCCATCGTCAAGGCCAACGCGCCGACCCTCGCGCCGACGACCTGGTACGGGATGCCTGCGTACACCAAAGACGGCAAGGCCGTCCTGTTCTTCCAGGATGCGGCGAAGTTCAAGGCGAGATACGCCACGTTTGGCTTCAGCGACAAAGCGAACCTTGACGAAGGCGATCTGTGGCCGACCTCCTTCGCTCTGAAAGAACTGACACCCGCCGCAGAGGCAAAGATCGCCGCGCTCGTGAAGAAGGCGGCGCGCTAGGCACTCGGCTCACCTCTTCGCTAGGTCGAACGCATCGCGCACGAGACGCCTGACGGCCCGGCTCTTCGTGTCTGCCGCCGTGTGCAACCGGACGAAACGAAGGTCCTTGCCGCTTCCCTCGAGCAGCCCGCCCTCATCGCGCAGGTCCCGCCCGCGATAGAAAAAGAGACTCGAGTGCGTGGAGAAGGTCCCAAGGCCCACCACGTCCTCGCCGTCCAGCCGATAGCGGGCAAGCTTCCACATACTGCTCGGCGAGCGCGGGCGACCGCTCTGGTAGACGAGCTCCTCGGCATCGGGCGCCGCCGTTCGCACGACGTCCCGCGCCGCGCGCACGATCGGGCGGACCGCAGACGGGATCGCTCTCAGATGAGCTGTGATGGTGATGTCCTGCTTCCGCATCTCGTTCGGCTACCTCCGAGCGATTAGTCTCCCAGCGATGCTGAGCACGGGCACGATCGCGCCCTTCTACCAGGGATGGAGCCTCTTCAACGAGAGCCTCATCAAAGCGCTCGCCCCACTCACCTCCGAACAGCTCGCGCTCCCGGTCGGCTCGCCCACGTGGCCGATCTGGGCGAGCGCTTCGCACCTCGCCGGTACGCGCGTGTTCTGGCTGTGTCACGTCTTCAGGGAGCCCGGCGCGGAGACGACGCCGTTCATCGATCCGACGGGTCTCGGCTGGGAGGACGATCTCGCGCACCCGCGATCCGCCGATGAGCTCGTCGGCGCGCTGACCTCATCGTGGAAGATCATCGAGCGCTGCCTCGCGACGTGGTCGCCCGAGACGCTGGGACAGGAAGCCCGGCGGACGAGCGGTACGGTGGTGCGGATCCACACCCGGCAGTCCGTGCTCATGCGCATGATCACTCACGACGCGTACCACTACGGCGAGATCTCCCTGACTCTTGGGAGCAACAACTTGCCGACGATCGATCCATGGGTGGGGCTGTCGCGCCTGGCCGAATAACGGCGCGGCGCTCGCTACCCACGCTTGCGGCCCTTCGCCACAATCACGGCGGGCGTACAGCGTCTTGGGGAGGACGACATGACTCTCACCGCACGCGATGCCACCACGTTCACGTACCGCGAGATCGCGCTGCATGACCGGCTGCGCGAAGCGGCGCGCCAGGTCGCGTCGAAGGCGGCGCTGATCCACGGCGACCGCACGCTCACTTTCGCCGAGCTCGACGCCACGAGCGACCGGCTCGCCGCTGCGCTCGCACGGCGCGGGATCGCGCGCGGCGATCGCGTCACGCTCTTCATGCCGAACTCGATCGAGTACGTGATCGCGTTCTACGCGACCTTGAAGGCGGGCGGCGTCGTGAACCCGATCAACGCGCTCTCGAAGGAGCGCGAGGTTCGCTTCCAGGTCGATGACTCGGAGGCGAAGGCGGTGCTGGTGCACGAGGCGCTGTGGCCGGTCGTCGAGCCGATCCGCGCCGCGCTGGGCCAGGGCCGGCTGCTTGCCCGGACCGGGGCCGCGACAGAGGGCGTCACGCGTTTCGACGACCTCGCGGCGGAGCCGGGCCGCGCGCCCGCGATGGCGACCGATCTCGACGACCTCGCGGCGCTCCCGTACACGAGCGGGACGACGGGCTTTCCGAAGGGCGTCATGCTCACGCACCGCAACCTCACCTCGAACCAGCAGCAGTTCTTCGCCGCGGTGCCTGTGCGCCGCGACGACGTGTTCCTCAACGTGCTGCCGTACTTCCACATCTACGCGCTGAACCTGCTCATGTCCGGCGCGATCAGCCTCGGCGCGACGCAGGTGGTCATGTCGCGCTTCGACATGCTCGAGTACCTCACCCTCATCGAGCGCTACAAGGCGACGGTCTGCTTCATCGTGCCGCCGATCGTGCTCGGGCTGGCGGCGCATCCCGAGGTCGACCGTCACGACCTCTCGTCGGTGCGGTTCTTCTTCACCGGCGCGGCGCCGCTTGCGCCCGAGCCGGCGCGCCGGCTGATCGATCGCACGCGCATCCCGGTCATCCAGGGCTACGGCCTGACCGAGACCTCTCCGGTCACGCACGCGAACCCGATGGACGCGCCGATCCTCGAGTCGATCGGGCCGGTCGTGCCCGGCACCGAGGACCGCATCGTCGATCTCGAGACGGGAACGCGCGACCTTGCGGTCGACGAGGTCGGCGAGATCGCGGTCCGGGGCCCGCAGGTGATGCGCGGCTACTGGCGCAAGCCGGAGGACACCGCCGCCGTCCTGCGGGACGGCTGGTTCTTCACCGGCGACGTCGGCAAGAAGGACGCGCGCGATTACGTGTTCATCGTCGACCGCAAGAAGGAGTTCATCAAGTACAAGGGCTTCGGCGTCGGGCCTGCCGAGGTCGAAGCGGTCCTCTGCGAGCACCCCGCCGTCGCCGACGCGGGCGAGATCGGCAAGCCCGACGCGGAGGCCGGCGAGATCCCGAAGGCCTTCGTGCAGCTGCGCGCCGGCGCCATGGCGACAGCCGATGAGCTGATGGACTTCGTGAAGCAGCGCATCGCCGACTACAAGCGCGTGCGCGAGATCGAGTTCATCGACAAGGTGCCGCGCACCGCGAGCGGAAAGATCCTGCGGCGCGAGCTCGCCGAGAGGGAGAAGGCCGCCGCGACGCGCTGAGGACAGTCAGCGCGCCTCTCTCCGCGCCACGTGTGGCAACGAAAGTTGGTCGCGCTACCGCGATTGGATGCACGCTCTGCCGTGGCACCGGCTGTGCATCTCTCGGGTAACGGGGGGTTGTCTAAGCCTCCCGGATAGGAGCCAGACACATGACGGACAAGAAGCAGGAAAACCCGCTCACGCGGACCGTCAAGTCAGGCGGCGAGACCGCCGACGCGACCATCAAGGAAGCCGGAAAGCTCGCTGGCGGCGCGATGACGACCGCCGGCAAGACCGTTGAGTCGGGCGAGCGTGCGGTCACCGGTGTGGCCAGCGAAGGTATCCGCGACGTTGGAAAGGTCGGCGGCGAGGCCGGCGGCCTGGCCAAGGACACCGCGAAGGGCACGCTCGATGCGGCCGACGAGATCGGTCGCAAGGGCGGCCGGATGGCGAAGGACGCGGCCGAGAATGTCGCCGCGACGCCTCACGACCTGGCTGAATCCGCGTGGACGGGCAAGACGGAGTCGGAGAAGAAGAAGTAGCTTCATAGCGTCGTATGGCAAGCGTTTCGGCGGAGACCTTCGCGGGTCTCCGCCGATCCATTTCCAGGCGCGCTTGGAACCCGCGAGGTTTTCGCCCGTGGACCGACCTCCGTGGCTCGACGCCGACACGACGCGCAAGCTCGGGCACGACACTGTCGGCGCAGACGAGCATCGCGCAGCGTCGCCGCGAAGACTCGCGCCGAACGTGCCGCCGCGATCAACTCCCGCTCACGCGTTCGGTGCGCACCCACGCGAGGCGCCCGTCGCGCGCGACCTTCGCGGTCACGAACGTGCCACCACCGAGCTCGCGCTCGTGGAAGAGCTTCAGGGTCCGCGGGCGGAAGCAGTAGAAGCGGTAGGCGGACAGCTCGTCCCGTGCGTATCGCGTGAAACGCCGACCGTAGAGCCGCGCCGCGTCGTTCGCCGCATGACCGGTGAGCTCACGGGCCGTACCGAACAGCTGGATGCCGCGATCGGATCCGCCCCACTTCTGCGTCGAGTCGTAGACCGCGATCGCGACCCCAGGATCGCGTCGGATGTTCCGCGAATGCCGTGCCCCCGGCGCTGACAGCCAGACAATCTCGAACGCTGCGCTCCACGCGAAATACGCGGTGTTGACGTGCGGCCGTCCATCCGACGACGCGGTGGCGATCGCACACAGCGTCGACGCGCCGAGCAGTCGCCGCGCGATGGCACGAAGACGCGACGCGGAGATGCGCTCCGTGACCCGACGCACCGGCATGGTGGGTCAGACTACCGGCGTGGAAGTCGGGCAGGGCATCCGCCGCATCGGACCCGGTCTCGCGAACGTGTACCTCGTCGAGGACGCCGGCGGCGTGACCATCGTCGATGCGGGCATGCCCGGCTACTGGCGGGCGCTGCCGGCTGAGCTCGCCGCCATGGGCCGCTCGCTCGCGGACGTTCGCGCCGTCGTCCTCACGCACGCGCACACCGACCATATCGGCTTCGCCGAGCGCATCCGGACCGAGCGCGGAGTCCCGATCCGCGTGCACGAGCTCGACGCGCTGCGCGCGAAAGGCCAGGTGCCGGGTCCGAGCAAGCTTGGGCGCTTCAGCGTCGTCCCGCTGGTCGGCTTCCTGCTGTTCGGTCTGCGCAACGGCCTGATGCGGGTACCGCCCATCCTCGATGTCGCGACGTTCGGCGACGGCGAGACGCTCGACGTCCCCGGCACGCCGCGCGTCATCCACGTGCCGGGCCACACCGCGGGCAGCGCGGCGCTCCACTTCGTGCGTCGCGACACGATCTGTGTCGGGGACGCGTTCGTGACGCGCAACGTCATCAACGGCGCGACCGGCCCGCAGCTCTTTCCGAACTTCAATGCCGACAACGAACAGGCACTCGCATCGCTGTCGCGGTTGGACGGCGTCGCCGCGCGGCTCGTGCTCCCCGGCCACGGCGACACGTGGGACCGCGGCCTTGCGGAAGCGGTGCGCGTCGTACGCGACCGTGGCCTCGCGCCGCGGTGAGTCGGATTCGGTGATGAGCGAGGCGCCGGGCACCGCGATGAGCGAGGTCTGCGCGAGCTGCGGTCTCGCCGTCGCCGGCGGCGCGGAAGGGTGCCAGCGCCTCTTCGAGGCTATCGGCTTGCGCGAGTACGAGGACATGCGCTTCGCGCGCTATCACCGCATCGTCGTCGATGTGTACGCGCTGCAGCACCCCGACCGGTACGGCCGGTCCGCGAAGTCGTTCGCCGCGCATCTCACCGGTCTTTGCGCCTGGATCGAGAACGAGGCCGGGGCGCAGGCGGTCAACGCGGTCGTGCAGCGTTGGCTCAGCGGTTCGTCGCCGATCGCGAGGCCCGAGCTGCCGCCGGGCTACGGCGCGGTGACCATCGGCTCGATCGACGCGACCGAGGAGCCCGTCGCGTACGGCGCCACGGTGCGTGCCTGGGCGCGGTCGACGTGGGACGCGTACGCCGCGCTTCACGCGATCGCGCGCGAGTGGATCGCGACGGCGCAGACGAGCCAGAGCGCGCGTCGGACCTCCTTCGCTCCCTAACCGGGCAGGAGTGGGCTGGGCGTCCTTGTCGTTCGTGGTGCGAACGAAATAGGCACAGGACCGCACCACCATCGCGCACCCTCCGTTGACCCAGCAGATCCCGGGATCAGGTCCGGGCCGTGGAGGGGAAGGGTTGCCCGCGTCCGCCGTCTCGCGCGTTCTCGCATCCGCTGCGCTCGTCGCCAGCTTGCTCGTGGTCCTCCCAGGCTCGCTCCCCGCGGCCGCGGCGACGCTCGATGCGCAGGAGTCCGACCTACTCGCGGCGGTGAACTCGTTCCGCGGCGCTCGAGGACTCGCACGCTTGGCCGTGTCGGACACGCTCACCTTCGCGGCGAAGTGGATGGCCACGGACATGGCGGTGTTCGATTACTTCTCGCACACCTCTCGCGACGGGCGCGCACCGGTGCAGCGCATGACCGACGCGGGGTACCCGGGGCCCCAGACGTACACCGGCGAGAACATCGCCGCCGGTTACGCGAGCGCGAACGAGGTGCTGAACGGTTGGATCAACAGCCCGGCGCACTACGCGGTGCTCACGAACCCGAACTACCGCGCGATCGGCATCGGCCGCGCCTACACCGACGCGTCGACGTATCACACCTACTGGGTCATGGACGCCGGCGGCATCGTCGACGCGGCGACCGCGATCCCGTCGTTCGATCTCGGCTATCACGCCGTGTGGGCCGGGCAGAGTCCCGACATCGCCCTAGCGCCGGGCCAGACCGGCACCCTCGTCCTCGCTCTCCGCAACACCGGCCATCGCGGCTGGTCTCGCGGATACGCCGGACAACAGGCGAACCTCGGGACGGCCGATCCGCTCGACGTGCAGCGCTGGGACCTCGACTTCGGCTGGCCGTCCGCGTCGCGCATCGCGACGACGACGACCGCGTACGTCGGGCCGGGCCAGGTCGGCTGGTTCCAGTTCCAGGTGCGTGCGCCCGCCAGCACCGGCACGTTCGTGCTGCGCGCTCG
>JBIOWR010000001.1:0-2879 GCA_044868775.1 Actinomycetota bacterium | reverse complement strand
CTTCGCGAGCGCGGCGGCCTGCCGACGCGCAGCGTCTACGAACCCTCCTAGCGCGTACCGGCTCGGTGTGCGCCGTGCTGGTGCAACCCGTGCGGGAGCCGGCCGTGGCGCCCGCCGACGCCGATCTCGCCGATCTCGCCCTTGTCCGCGCTCGCGAACATGTGGCTGACGAAGCCGTAGGCACCGGGCGTGTCGAACTCGGCGTCGAAGATCGCGGCGCCGCCGGCGGGCACGTCGGCCGTCTGTACTCCGGTCTGCCATCGCGTCACGTCGCCGTTCGGGTAGACGCGATCGAAGATCCCGCCGATGAGGTGGAACGGCGTCGCCAGGTTCGGGCCCGCGTTCACGACGTAGAACCGCGTGCGCCAACCCGGCTCGAGGTGCAGCGGATGGTCGACGTAGCGGTTCGCGTAGCCGTTGAACGTGACCCAGTCCGGTGTCGCCGCGAACGCCTTGCGAAAGCTCATCTGCGCGGGCTTGCTGTCCCCGGGGCGGTTGAGATACCACTCGCTCGCGACGAGGACGAACTCTGCGTCGACCGCCGGGAGCGGCTGCTCCGGATCTACCACGAGCGCGCCGTACAGCCCGTTTGCGACGTGTGCGACCGACGGCGCGGTGACACAGTGGTAGAGGAACGCGCCGGGATCGCGTGCGACGAAGCGGAATGTCAGCGAACCGCCCGGCGCGACGTCCTTGAACGCGACATCGGCCGGAATCCTCGCTGCGTGCGTGTCGAACGAGTGCGGATCTCGGCCGTGGTTCTTGAATGTGATCTCGACCGTCTGACCCTGCCGCACGTGCAAAACGGGGCCTGGGACGGTGCCGTTGAACACCCACGCGTGATAGCGGACGTCCGGCGCGATCTCGACGGTCTTGTCCTCGGCGACGACCGTGAACCGAGCTACGTCTCCCGCGGGCGCCGGCGGCAGCACTGCACGTCCGTCGGCGTGCGTGCGCGCAGGAGAGGCGGGAACGCGCAGAGCCTGCGTTTCTGCGCGCGACCGAGCCGAGAGCGCCGCGGCAGCGACCGACGCCGCGACCAACACGACGAACATCGCACCGAGCCGCGCGTACCGTCGCGGCGAGGCGTTCGTCGTGTGCTCGGGAGCACGCGGCATCGCTGCGCGTGCGCGGTGGGCGTTCTCGGGGATGGCTGACCTCCTGCTGACCGGGGCGCGTTGCGCCGACGGATGCTTCATTTTAAAAAGCTAGGCGGTGCAGCTTTCGGAAAGCTTCGGAATTGGACGAGATCCCAATCGAGACGAAGCCTTCGCTCTGCGCACACACGCGCAAACGCGCGCAACGACGTGCAACGCACCGTGCCGCCGGTCACGAACGCGCCACCGTCCGCCCGGCGCACCGCGCGTGTTCCCCCACCCAGGGTGGGGAGCCTTCCCGCCTCCCTCGGCGGTCGACGATACCGGGCACGCAGCGCGACTTTGTGACACGTGTGTACCAAGTTTGCACCAAGTGTGTAACGCCGCCGAAAAACGCTGTGCGGAACGCGTACCGTGGCTCGCATGCTCCTCGACATCGTGTTCCCGCAACGCTGCGTCGTGTGCCGGCGCGGCGGCGAGCAGCTCTGCAACGCGTGCCGGGACGCGCTGCCGCGCTTGTGCCCGCCGCAGTGCGACCGCTGCGGCACGCCGACCGTCTGGCCCGTTAGGCGGTGCGCCGAGTGCTCGGGCCGGCGGCTCGCGTTCACCCGCGCCAGGTCGGCGGTCGCCTACGACGACGCCGTTCGTGCCTTCGTCTCCGCCTGGAAGGAACGAGGCCTTCGAACGCTCGCCGGTGAAGCCGCAACGCTCGTCGCAGACCTGCTCGAGCCGGCGCACGCGCCTCTGACGTTCGTCCCTCCAGACCGCGAACGGAGCCGCAAGCGTGGCGGCCACGCGGCGGCGGCGCTCGCGCGGGAGCTCGCCGCACGCTGGGAGGTCCCGCTCCTGGCACTTCTGGAGCGCCGCCCCGGCGACCGACAGCGGGGCCTCAATCTGCGGGAACGGCGGGCCAACGTTCGCGGAGCGTTCACCTCCGATCCGGCGCCGAATCGCGTCGTCTTGATCGATGACGTCTACACGAGCGGGGCGACGGCCAATGCGGCCGCCTCGGCGCTGCGCCGTGCGGGCGCCAGGCAGGTCGAGGTGGTGACGTTCGCCCGCGCGGTCCTCGGCTATACACTGGGCTCACAGGCTCGATCCCCGCCCAGAGGAGGACGCATTGCGACTTCAGGTGAAGGGCCGGAACCTCGATATCAGCGACTCGGTGCGCAGCTATGCCGAACAGAAGCTGCGCAAGCTCGATCGACAGCTCGGAGCGAACACGGAGGTCGAGCTGGAGCTCAGGGTCGAGAAGAACCCCTCGATCGCGGCCAACCAGGTCGCGGAGGTGACGGTCTGGGCGAAGGGCTCGATCCTCCGCGCGCGCGAGTCGTCGACCGACATGCGCGCGTCGATCGACCTACTCACCGAAAAGCTGCTCCGCCAGGTTCAGCACTATCGCGACAAGCGGAGCAGACGCGACCTGCGGCATGCCAACGTTCGCGCAGACGGAGGACCGCCCGAGATGGCAGACCTGGACCAGCAAATCGTCAAGACGAAGCAATTCGCCGTGAAACCGATGACGCCCGACGAGGCCGTGCTGCAGCTCGAGCTCGTGGGCCATGACTTCTTCGTGTTCCGTAACGCAGACACAGGCGATGTCGCCGTGGTGTATCGCCGGACCGATGGGGCCTACGGGCTGATCGAGCCGCAGTAGATGCGGTTCTGGCGGCGCGACGAGCCCGTCCACAAGAAGCTCGGCAAGGCGCTCATGAACGCGCAGGCCGGTGGCTACCTCGCGCACCCTCCCGATCTCGAGGGCAAGGCCACGACGGGCGAAGT